>JACDOC010000014.1 GCA_017656295.1 Bacillus sp. (in: firmicutes)
AGAGAGTACCCTAAAATAGTGAATCCGCTTTCATTGTTAGGGAGAAAAAAACTGCCCACAAATACTTGACTCAATCCTAAATGAAACAATATCTTGTATCATTCGTCTATTAACTATAAAATTGATTTTATATTTCTAAAAGGAAGGGAATCCGATGAAGCTAGTAAAACAATGGATTCAGCATATACGAACATTTTGGAAGAATGCTTACGTAAATAAAATCTTTGTTTTACTTGTATTAACATCGATTTTGTCCGTTTTATTGTTCTTTTATATAGAAGCGAAATCAGCGAATGTGGATGCCTTGAAAAAAGGATTGGCCCAAGCTACGGTGATTTATGACCGAAATGGAGAGCCGGCGAGTAAAATTACGGCAAATAAAGTGGAACCTGTATCTATTGAGAACATTCCAACCTATGTTCAAGATGCGGTGATTGCAATTGAAGATCGACGGTTCTATGAACATAATGGGATTGATATAAAAGGAATCGTCCGAGCGTTTTGGACAAATATTGTTCATAGGGACATTGTCCAAGGTGGAAGTACGATCACTCAACAATTAACGAAAAATGCGTTCCTTAGCTCTGAAAAAACATTTGAAAGAAAACTAGAGGAATTGTTTTTAGCCCGTGAGATTGAAAAACATTACTCTAAAAAAGAAATTTTAGAAATGTACTTAAATCACATCTATTTTGGTAGTGGAGCCTGGGGAATACAAAATGCGGCGTATATTTATTTCGGTAAAGATTTGAAAGATATTACTTTAAGTGAAGCTGCGTTGTTAGCAGGAATCATTAAAGCGCCATCTGCTTTAAACCCATTCAAACATTTCGAAAAGGCCATCGAGCGCCGGAATGTTGTGTTAAAAACAATGTATGAACTCCAAATGATTACAAAAGAAGAGTATGAGACAGCAACTAGTGAAGAAATTGTTCTGAAAGAAAACAGCGGTGACCCGTTAAAAGGAAATTATCCATATTATGTGGATGCAGTCATTAATGAAGCGATTAATAAATACGGTTTAACTCAAGAAGAGTTATTAACAAAAGGATATAAAATATACACGGCCCTGGACCAAAACATGCAAAAAGGGTTAGAAAACGTCTTTGAAAATGATGCCAATTTCCCACAGGGGACGGATGAGCAAATCGTCCAAAGTGGAGCGATTTTAGTAGACCCGCATACAGGTGGCGTACTGGCGACGGTTGGAGGACGGGGCGATCATGTGTTTCGTGGCTACCATCGAGCGACACAGTTAAAAGCGCAGCCTGGTTCCACGTTTAAGCCGATTGTCGTCTATACGCCTGCACTTGTTGAAGGGTATCAAGTGACGAGTATGTTAAAAGATGAACCGATGTCCTTTGGAGACTATACACCTACGAATTACAATGGCAGATACGAAGGGGAAGTCCCCATGTATCTTGCCGTAGAAAAGTCGATTAATATTCCAGCAGTTTGGTTATTAAATAAAATCGGTATTGATCAAGGTTTGGACTATGCAGAAGCATTCGGTTTTCAAATTTCCAAAGAAGACCGAAACTTAGGAATCGCGCTTGGTGGATTACATCGAGGGGTTTCCCCGCAAGATTTAGCTGAAGCGTATGCCGTATTTGCGAATGGTGGAAAACGATATGACAGTCATTTCATTACGAAAATTGTTGCACCAGATGGTACGATCGTTGGAGAATGGAATGAAGAAGCCACACAAGTCGTAGAAAAAGAAATTGCTGACGAAATGACAAAAATGCTCTTAAATGTTGTAGAAACTGGGACAGGTAAAGGGATTCATGTGGATGGTTATACGATTTCTGGAAAGTCTGGTTCCACTCAAGTTCCATTTGCCGAGGTAGATGGAACGAAAGACCAATGGTTTGTCGGCTATACACCTCATCTAGTTGGGGCCGTTTGGTTAGGCTACGACCGAACGGATGAAAAACATTATCTAAAAGGATTAAGTTCGGAAACCGTAGTCCCATTATTTGATCAAATTATGGAAGCTACGGTCATCTATACGCCGAATGATCCGTTTGATGTTCACTCGGTAAATACTTATTTACAAAAAGAGAAAAAAGAAAAAAATCAGTGGGAGAAATGGATAGAAAAGCAAGAAAAGAAATGGAAGAAAAAATTCGAAAAAGGAAAGGACAAGTGGAAAAAGTATTTTGGAGACGATGATGATTAGAGTAAGCCGATTCGATGGGGAACTCGAATTCGAGTTTCCCCTTTTTTGTTCTTTTTAGAATCGCGTCTGAATTTCATTTCGATAAACCATAAGAATAATAATTAAGTTCATCATGTTCATCACCCTGATGGCACTGCAAATCTTTTGTAGAGAACGAAAAATAATAAACAATAATAATTGACAGAAATTTTATTCTTGTGGTAAAATTTACGCATCTTAACAGCAAAGGAGGAATTGTGATGAAAAAGCGACGAATCGTTACTCAGCTTCAACTGAATATCACAATACCTGTACCTTTGCTTGGAAAGTATTTTGAATATTAAAATGAAAAATTCTAAGGGAGATAGGTACAGGTTTATTTGCCTGTGCCTTTTTTGTTCATATTGTGTTTGAAAGCATACTGCAAAAAAGGGCGGTATGCTTTTTGTATTTGTAAATCTTCCATTTATGAACGAAAGGAAGCCTCCCGATGAAAAATGATTTAACAAAAAGAAAGGTGGTCATGAAACATGATTGTATTCACATTTTTAGCAATGAGCGTTTGGGAGATTAATTCGGGCTAGAAAATGTTATCGAGATGATTGGAGGAATATTGGATGTTTCAAGTGTTAGTCCAGTTGCGTTGGTTTTTTCGTGAACATTGGAAACGATATACAATTGCCATTGGGTTATTAATGTGTGCTAGTGTGTTAGAGGTGTTCCCGCCGAAAATTGTTGGGATGGCTATTGATGAGATCTTTGGGCAAACGTTAACGGTGGAGAAACTATTATCTTATATATTTTATCTTCTTTTTGTTGTATTGCTCTCATATGGGCTCAACTACGTTTGGATATACCAATTGTTTGGTGGTGCCCATTTGCTCCAAAGAAAATTACGTACCTCGTTAATGAGCCACTTTTTACAAATGTCTCCTACGTTTTATGAAAAAAATAAAACGGGAGACTTAATGGCTAGAGCCACGAATGATTTACAAGCGATCTCCATGACAGCTGGATTTGGGATTTTGACGTTAATTGATTCCAGTTTTTACATGGGAACGATCCTTATATCGATGTGTATTTTTGTTAGTTGGAAGTTGACGGTAGCGGCATTTCTTCCGCTGCCACTCATGGCGGTACTTCTCAAAATGTATGGTGGAAAAATTCATTCGTATTTTACGAAAGCTCAAGATGCATTCGGTCAATTGAACGACCGAGTCCTGGAATCAATCGAAGGGGTTCGGGTGGTTCGTGCATTTGTACAAGAACGAAAAGATGAAGAGCGTTTTCAAGAAATGGCGAATGATGTATACAACAAAAACGTGTCCGTCGCCAAAGTGGATGCATTAATCGAGCCAACGATTCAAGTCGTTATTGCGTTAAGTTATTTCATCGGTTTAGGGTATGGAACGTATTTAGTGATTCGTCAAGAATTGACGTTAGGAGCGCTCATTTCGTTCCAAGTATATTTAGGGATGTTGATTTGGCCAATGTATGCCATTGGGGAATTAATCAACGTGATGCAGCGTGGTCACGCGTCTTTAGAGCGGGTAGAAGAGACGTTGTCTACAAAAGATGTCTTAGAGTCTCCTGTCCAACCTGTCGTTATTCCGTCCATTACATCGATTGAATTTCGTCAATTTACGTTTCAATATCCAACGGCGACCACCCCGCAATTAGTAGAAATTTCTTTTTCTTTAAAGAAAGGGGAAACGTTGGGGATTGTTGGAAAAACGGGAAGTGGTAAATCGACGCTTCTTAAACAGCTTTTACGAGAGTATCCAGTCCCTTTGAATCAACTATTTGTATCAGGGGTTCCGATTGAGAAAATTGACCGGTCCTCTTTCAAGCAATTGCTCGGATACGTTCCGCAAAACCATGTGCTTTTTTCAAAAACGATTAAAGAAAACATTCTTTTCGGAAAACCTGAAGCATCGGATGAGGAAGTGATGGAAGCGATACGTTTAGCCGCATTTGACCAAGACTTACAAATGTTTCCTGAAGGTTGGGAAACGCTTGTCGGTGAAAAAGGAGTCGCTTTATCCGGAGGACAAAAACAACGGCTTTCCATTGCTCGAGCTTTAATTAAAGATCCTGAATTATTGCTGCTAGATGATGCATTATCAGCGGTAGATGGAAAGACGGAGGCGAAAATCATTCAATATATTCGCCAAGCCAGAAAAGGAAAAACGACCATGATTGTTACCCACCGCTTAACAGCAGTTGAGCACGCTGATCGGATTATCGTCTTGGATGATAGTAAAATTATCCAGGAAGGAACCCATCATGAGCTTATTCAACAGGACGGTTGGTATAAGGAGCAATATATTCGTCAACAAGTGAAAGGGTTAGAGGAGGGGAGAGCGTGAAAACCGTTAAACAACTCGTTGCTTATGCATTGAAATTTAAAAAAGGATTAACGCTCGGCATTTTTTTTATTGTTTTATCAACCATTGCGGAATTAACCGGTCCTTATCTTATTAAAACGATGATTGATGAACATGTGATAGGTGTTGAAGGGCCATGGTATGAAACTGAAACGGATGAACAGGCGGTATATTATGACGGTTCGTGGTATACAAAAAAAATAAACACCCCCTCTTCCAAAGAAATTAGTATCGTTCAAGTGAACAATCAATTTTATTTTGTTCCACAAGCGATCGTGTGGGAGGGAAAACGATCGTATAATAATGGCGAGCTTGTCGTAATTAATGAAAAAAATAAGTTCGAATACCCAGCTTCACCATTATCACTAAATGAATTAATTTTATTTTATAAACCTGAAGTTCCATCCATTATGTTTTACTTACTTACCTATTTGGTCTTGATGGTGATTTCGGCGGCATTTGTTTATGGGCAACGCTACCAATTACAAAAAACGGCTCATCAAATCATTCGGAAAATGCGAAACGATGTATTTCAACACATTCAAACGTTACCGATTCGATATTTTGATACGACACCGGCTGGAAAAATCGTGGCTCGAATTACGAACGATACGGAATCAATTCGTGAATTATTTGTGACGGTTTTAGCGACCTTTGTCACGAGTTTTATTTACATTGCTGGGATTTATGTGGCGATGTTCTTGATCGATGCCAAGTTAGCTGCTGTTTGTTTGTTGTTACTTCCAGTTTTGTATGTGTGGATGATTGTATATCGTAAATTTGCATCAACTTATAACAAAGTCATTCGCTCGAAAAACAGTGAAATTAATGCCAAAATTAATGAATCCATTCAAGGGATGAAAATCATTCAAGCGTTCGGAAGAGAACGTTGGATTCAACATGAATTTGAAAAATTAAATGAAACGCACTTTCGTTATCAAAACAAGCTATTAAACTTAAATGCATTAGCGTCCCACAACTTCATGACCATTGTTCGCAATGTAACCTTCGTAGCGTTCATTTGGTATTTTGGTCATGGTGTTATAGATGGTCATATCGTTACATTAGGGGTGCTCTATGCGTTTGTTGATTACATTAACCGATTGTTCCAGCCGCTAACTGGAATTGTAAATCAGTTTGCGAATATGGAAAAAGCATTTGTATCAGCTGAACGTGTTTTTGACATGCTTGAAGAAAAAGGAACCTCTGTTTCAGACAAACGAATTCCTCGATACAAAGGAAACGTTACGTTTGAACATGTCTATTTCGGTTATAAAGAGGGAGAAACGGTGTTAAAAGATATTTCATTTAAGGTAAAACACGGTGAAACGGTCGCCTTAGTAGGCCATACCGGTTCAGGAAAAAGTTCGATTATTAATCTGCTTTTCCGCTTTTACGATTATCAAAAAGGACGAATTTTCATTGATGGTGTGGATATTAAAGAAATTCCAGTGCAAGCATTGCGCGAACATATGGGAATTGTTCTTCAAGACCCGTTTCTTTTCACCGGTACGATTGCATCCAATGTGACGTTGAATCATCCAAACATCTCAAGAGAGAAAATGGAACAAGCATTGCGGGATGTCGGGGCAGAATCCATACTTGCCCATTTAGAAAACGGTTGGGATACCGTCGTCAATGAAAAGGGAAGCACGTTATCGGCTGGACAAAGACAGCTCATTTCGTTTGCACGGGCGTTAGCGTTTGATCCATCGATTCTTATTCTTGATGAAGCCACATCGAACATTGATACAGAAACGGAAGCAATCATACAACAAGCGATGGATGTATTAAAAAAAGGACGCACGACATTCATCATTGCTCACCGTTTGTCTACTATTAAAAAGGCAGATCAAATTCTCGTATTAGATAAAGGGCAAATTGTCGAGCGAGGGACGCACGATGAATTAATGAAGTTAAAAGGAAAATATTATCAAATGTATCAAATGCAGCATGCAACATTTGAGTCGGTTTCCTAACCAATGATTGAAGTTTAAAACGAGCCTGATGTGTAGGCTCGTTTTTAATTATGCTATAATTTATTCATCATAAATGAAGGAGTTATTTTATATGATTAAACAGATTGCTACCGTTGCTATTTATGTGGAAGACCAGCAAAAAGCGAAAACGTTTTGGACGGAAAAAGTAGGGTTTGAAGTCGTTGATGACCATCCAATGGGTCCTAACGCTTTTTGGTTAGAAGTGGCTCCTAGAGGTGCGGAAACTCGCTTAGTTCTTTATCCGAAAGCAATGATGCAAGATGCAGATTCGAAAAAAGCATCGATCGTATTTCAATGCGAGGACATTATGGGGACATATGAAAAATTAAAAGCAAATGGTGTTGAGTTTTTAAGCGAACCAAAAGAAATGCAATGGGGAAAGTTTGTCCAGTTTAAAGATGAAGACGGAAATGAATTTCTATTAAAAGAATAGTAAAAGAAGCAGGTTCAAGACAATGAGCCTGCTGTTTTTTTATGAACAAGGTGATTGTTGTTGGAAATCGAAGAAGTTAACATGTCCTAAAATCCGATAAATGTGTCTCAATTTAAAAAAATGAACCTGAACCCACGCAATTCTTTCTATGTAGGAGGTAAGCACTAACCGAAACATGTACCGTAATGTTCAAATACACATTCCACAATTAGAATGTATATAGGCCATGGAAAAATAGAAGAGTAACGACCGATGTTTATGTAAAACATATGACTAGTGATAAGCAATCTTTTTAGTTGACATTTTATTTAAAACAAAGTAAGATTGCTTTCGTTACTAAATAATTAATTCCGATAAGTTTAATGGGGGTTTAGAGCATGAAACGTTTCAAATGGATTTTCGCTTTAGCTCTTGGTTCCATGTTGGCTCTTGCAGCATGTGCTACGAATAATGAAGAAAATGCTCAAGTAGACAACGGAACAGAAGAAGCTTCTTTGTACGATAAAGTAATGGAAGAAGGTAAATTATACATCGGTACGGAAGGAACATACCCACCATTTACGTTCCACGAGGAGTCTGGTGAATTGACTGGATACGACGTAGAAGTGGCGCGTGAGGTTGCGAAACGTCTTGGCGTAGAACCAGTATTTAAAGAAACACAATGGGATGCGATGTTCGAAGGATTAAATTCCAAGCGTTTTGATTTGATTGCCAACCAAGTAGGTATTCGTGAAGATCGCTTAGAAAAATATGATTTCTCAATTCCGTACACGGTTTCATCAGCTGTTCTTGTAACAAATAAAGATAGCAACATTTCTTCATTTGAAGAAATTAAAGGATTAAAAGCGGCCCAATCTTTAACAAGTAATTACCGTGACATTGCGGAAAGCTATGGTGCAGAAATCGTTGGAGTTGAAGGATTAAGCCAAGCAGTTAACTTGCTTGAAACAGGTCGTGTGGATGTAACCATTAACGACAAATTATCGATTTTAGACTATTTAAATAAGAAGCCAGATGCGAATATTAAAATCGCAGCAACGGCAGAAGATGCTGCCGAAAGTGCTTTTATGTTCCGTAAAGGAAGCGATAAGTTGGTAGAAGAGGTTAATCGTGTATTACAAGAAATGATTGATGACGGCACATTAGCAAAAATCTCTGAAAAATGGTTTGGTGAAGATGTATCTAAATAACATTTTCCAAAATCCTGACCGGATGTTGGACATTTTTACAAGCTCCCTTGCTCCGATGATAGAGGGAGCTTTGTATTATACGATACCTCTAACCATCTTATCGTTTTTCTTTGGAATGATTCTCGCAATCCTAACAGCACTCGCACGCTTATCGAACATTAAAGTCTTGCGTGGGATCGCTAGAGTCTACGTATCTGCGATTCGTGGGACCCCGCTGTTAGTGCAATTATTCATTATTTTTTACGGACTTCCTACGTTAAATATTGATATGACACCATTTCCAGCGGCCATTATCGGTTTTTCATTAAACGTTGGTGCGTATGCATCGGAAATCGTTCGGGCATCGATATTATCGATTCCAAAAGGACAATGGGAAGCAGGATATTCCATAGGGATGTCTCATTCGCAAACGTTAAAGCGTATTATTTTACCACAAGCAGCACGGGTATCCATCCCTCCGTTGTCAAATACGTTTATTAGTTTAGTAAAAGATACGTCATTAGCATCATTAATTTTAGTGACCGAGATGTTCCGAAGAGCACAAGAAATTGCGGCTATGAACTATGAATTTTTACTTTTATATTCTGAAGCTGCCTTGCTATATTGGGTCATTTGCTTCATTTTAACGATCATCCAAGATCGCATGGAAGCAAGATTAGATCGCTATGTGGCGAAATAATCCTGTAAAAGGAGTTTGACCATGATTACCATTCGAGGATTAAAAAAACGTTTTTATTCATTAGAAGTGCTAAAAGGCATTGATTTAGACATCCCAAAAGGAAAAGTCGTAGTTGTCATCGGACCGTCTGGTTCAGGGAAAACTACGTTTTTGCGCTGCTTAAACGCCTTGGAAACGCCGGATGCAGGGGAAATTACCATCGATCATGTTCATATGAATTTCGAACAGAAAATTTCCAAACAGCAATTGTTACAGTTCCGGCGTCAAACCGGTATGGTGTTTCAGCAATACAACTTGTTCCCGCACATGACCGCACTCGAAAATGTAATGGAAGGACCGGTTACGGTTCAAAAAAAGAACAAAGAAGAAGTTCGTGAAAAAGCGATTCAGTTGCTTACTAAAGTCGGTTTAGGGGACAAGATCGATTATTATCCATACCAGCTTTCCGGTGGCCAACAACAACGTGTGGGCATTGCCAGAGCTCTAGCAATGGAGCCGAAAGTGATGTTATTTGATGAACCAACGTCTGCCTTGGACCCTGAGCTCGTTGGTGAAGTGTTAAAAGTTATGAAAGACTTAGCTAATGAAGGAATGACCATGGTTGTTGTTACACACGAAATGCGCTTTGCGAAAGAAGTGGCGGACGAAGTATTGTTTATGGATGGCGGATATATTGTCGAACGCGGGAAACCAGAGCAAATTTTTAATCACCCGCAAGAAGAACGGACAAAGCAATTTTTACAAAAACTCCAATAACGATAGAAAAAACGGCTTCCGACCGGACGCCGTTTTTATTTTTATCGAGTTTAACAAATAACGAATCAAATTTTTGGTCTTAAACACTAATTCTACAGTCTGTATTAAGATAAAAGATAATAACCTAAATAAAAATAATTGACAAGTAAAATCTAGTTAAGATATGATTAAAGTGTATTAAATGTTTAAACTTTTAAACATAAGAACAAAAGAGGGAGGCGCTTGGAAGATTCATCTATTCGTATTCATCGTGCGTGTATTCCATTATTCGAGGCTTTGAGTGATATTCATCGGCAGCAAATTATTTTACTGCTTACCGAACATGACAAGCAGACAGTAAATGAAATTACTAAGCATTCACATTTGTCGCGGCCGGCGATTTCTCATCATTTAAAAGTACTGCGTGATGCTGGACTAGTGGCTGTTAACCGAAAAGGAACACAGCGCTATTACTCTTTAACCATTGATAGAGCTCTGCAATTATTGAAGGCGTTTATTCAAGCAGTAGAAAATTGTGACTGAGTACACGAACAATATTTTTTTACCATATATGTTCAATTTTTTAAACACATAAAAATTTAGGTAGAATAAAGGAGGCCTAAACTATGAGTAAAGGAACGGTTCTTATTACAGGAGCTTCCAGTGGAATAGGTTATAAATTTGCGGAGCGTTTTGCTAAAGACCAGTATAATATTGTTGTTATTGCCCGAAGTGAAGATAAGTTAAAATCACTAAAAGAGAAGCTTGAGTCGCTTTATGGAATTACAGTCTATTCGTATACAAAAGACTTATCCCTTCAAGAGGAAGTGAATGATTTATACCAACAACTTCAAAACGAAAACATAGAGGTGGATATTTTAATTAATAACGCTGGTTTTGGTTTGTACGGAGAATTTGTTCAAACCGATTTAGACGAAGAGTTGAATATGATTGATTTAAATATTAAAACCCTTACCCAATTAACTAAACTGATTGTGAAAGATATGGTCAAACGAAACAAAGGAAAAATTTTAAACGTGTCATCCACAGCTGCCTTTCAACCAGGTCCGTTAATGGCGGTATATTATGCGACGAAAGCGTATGTCCTTTCGTTCACCGAAGCTTTGGAAAATGAATTAAAAGGCACCAATGTAACAGTGTCTGTTTTATGTCCTGGACCAACGGCAACCAATTTTACTAGCCGGGCGAAACTAGGTGAATCCAAGCTGTTTAACCGAGGTGTCATGAACGTTGATGATGTCGTCAGGATTGGGTACGATGAATTCATGAAAGGAAAAACCCTCATTATTCCTGGATTTAAAAATCGTTTTCTTGCGAATAGTGTTCGCTTTTTACCACGAAAAGTTGTTACTTCGGTCGTTCGAAGCATGCAGGATCGTCGTGTACAGTAAAACAAAGAATAAACCCTTCTCTATTTATTTTCCTCATAGAGAAGGGTTTTTCTTATTTTCTGTCAAAATATTAGTAGATAAAAAAATACAAGGAGGAGAAAAAATGGAAATTCAAGTTGTCACCTTGCAACCAAAAAAAGTGGTTGGAATCGGATGGACAGGACCTTATTCAGAATTGCATCATATTCCTAAGCTATTTGATGAGTTGGCAGGGCGCGAACAAGACATACAAAAAAGAAAAGGGACGTCCTATATTTGTCCGTTTCATGACCGGAAAACAGATTTCACCTATTATGTAACGGTAGAAGTAGAAGCTTTTGACCGTGTACCAGAGGGAATGGTAGCGCTCGACCTACCAGCTCAAACGTATGCTTCAACAACGTTTCATGGACACGCCAAAGATGTTCAAGAAGCATATGTTACTGTCTTTCGCTGGATGGAAGAGCAAGGGTACAAGAAAGATTATCATGCACTCAGTTTAGAAATTTACCATGAAGAAGATGAGGACATTAATAGGTCAGAGGATGAACGAAAATTTGATTTGTATGTGCCGTTAATAAAGTGAAGTTGACCCCTTGAAAAAAAGGTCATTTTTTCTTTATGTTTTCGCTACGAAAAAATAAGGTATCAACCCAATTTTTGTTCAATGAGTACCTGTTTATTTGACTATTTGAACCAATTTCGAGTTATTTGCACCAGTATGGCCTTTATTTGCACCCAACTGGGTTTTTTATGAACCGATTTCAAACTTGCACCTAAAACTGTTAATTTGCATTTCAATATCCATTTATACACCACTGTTATGTACCACTATGTGCATTGTTTCGCATTTCCCTACAGCAAGTAAAGTTCCCCACCTTCCTTCACCTTAGCACTCCAACCTGAAAGTGTTTATAAAAAATCATTCACGGAAATACAATAAAAAGATGGATTTTTAGGAGGGATGGCAGTTGAATGAACGGATTGAACGAGACACATTAGGGGAAGTGCGGGTTCCTGCAAATAAGTATTGGGGAGCGCAAACCCAGCGAAGTTTAGAAAACTTTCGAATTGGAACTGAAGTGATGCCGCTTGAAGTGGTATATGCGTACGCATTAATAAAAAAAGCCGCGGCAGAAGTGAACTTTGCCTCCGGACTGCTTTCGGAAAAAAAGAAAAACGCCATTGTGGCCGTTTGTGACCAAATTAACAGTGGTCAATTAGACGCACATTTTCCGTTACGTGTTTGGCAAACGGGAAGCGGTACGCAAACAAACATGAACGTTAATGAAGTGATCGCGTATTTAGCGAATGAAAAATTACGTGCAGAAGGTCACTCGGAAGTTGTGCATCCGAACGATGATGTGAATAAATCGCAAAGTTCTAACGACACGTTTCCAACCGCGATGCATATTGCGATTTTTCGACAACTTCATGAACAATTTATTCCGGTAGCCAATTCTTTAATAGAGACGTTAAAGAACAAAGAACAACAATTTGCCCATCTTGTAAAAATTGGACGAACCCATTTACAAGATGCGACACCGCTCACTCTTGGTCAAGAAATTAGCGGTTGGCGCTATATGATAGAAAAAAGCAAAGAAATGGTGGAACAGGCAGCCGAGCAGCTGTTAAGTTTGGCAATTGGCGGTACAGCTGTTGGAACAGGGCTCAATACTCCACCTCAATTCGGTCAAAAAGTAGCCGAAAAACTGGCGGAATACACGGGTTATTCGTTTTATTCGTCTCCGAATAAATTTCACTCTTTAACAAGTCATGATGAAATTGTTTATGTTCATGGGGCATTAAAAGCGCTCGCAGCAGATATGATGAAAATTGCGAATGATATCCGTTGGTTAGCAAGCGGACCGAGATGTGGAATCGGAGAACTCCAAATCCCTTCAAACGAACCTGGAAGTTCCATTATGCCAGGGAAGGTCAATCCAACGCAAAGTGAAGCGATCACAATGGTGGCAGTACAAGTTTTCGGAAATGATGCCACCATTGGATTTGCAGCAAGTCAAGGAAATTTCGAGTTAAATGTTTTTAAACCGGTCATTGTCTATAATGCTCTTCAATCTATCCGTTTATTAGCTGATGGCATCCGCTCGTTTCATGAAAAGTGCCTGAAAGGTCTTGAAGCAAACGAAGAAGTGATTCAAAAAAATGTGAATCGTTCACTTATGTTAGTTACGGCGTTAAATCCTTATATCGGCTATGAAAATGCGGCGAAAATCGCGAAGTTTGCGTATGAAAATGGAATTACGTTAAAAGAAGCGGCACTACAACTAGGACTCGTTACCGAAGAGCAATTTGACCAGTGGGTGAATCCTGCTACTATGATCGGTAACAATAAAAATGAGTAATCTAATAAAAACCCCTGATGAATCATCAGGGGTATAGCCATTTCATATGCAATTGTCTATTCGTTATTGTTGTTGAAATCCGCCTAATTGTTGTTCAGCCATTTGAACGAGACGTTTAGTAATTTCGCCACCAACTGAACCGTTAGCACGAGATGTAGCATCTGGTCCTAATTGTACACCAAACTCTTGTGCAATTTCATACTTCATTTGGTCAATTGCAGCTTGAGCACCTGGAGCTACTAATTGGTTAGAACTACGGTTTTGATTTTGGTTTTGTAATGGCATAGGTTGTCATCTCCTCGTTGTAAAATTATAAATGGTTGGGCTGTTGCTGGAATTGCACCAGCTTGCAAATCAAGTGACTTGCAGCCTAGACTTGGCTTAGCCCAGCGATGAAATTATTTTTGCTTTGTTTAATCAATAGTTTGGATGCATTCATAAAAAGTATGCGCTTTTAAATAACGGTAAATTGTGGGTTTTTTAACGTTGTATAAATCGTTCATTCGTTTTGTAAAATAGAAAAAAAGAAAGTGGTGACGAGCGTGTTGCAATGTCCATTATGTAATGGCTTGTTTCACTTTACTCCACATTGTCAAGAATGTGGCGGACGAATGGACGATGTAGGGAGAATAGAGGATTATTTAGACGACTACAGTCCGTATATGGAACAACACCATACGAGTTTCAACCATTGTACGCATCTTTTTCAATGTCAAGTTTGCCGTGAAGATACCATTCATATGATTCCTCTACAAGAGGTGAATCAATCACATTTTAGTGAATAAAAGAAGAAAGCTGCCTTAATTACAAGGCAGCTTTTGGTGTATTGATTAGTTTTTCGCACGAATACGTTGTTCCGTTTCTACATCAAAGAAATGTGCTTTATTCATATCAAACGCTAGCTGAAGTTTTTGTCCTGCTTTAATATTGCTACGAGAATCGATACGAGCAACAAGATCTTGGCCGCTCACTTGACCGTAAATCGTTAATTCCGCTCCAGTTAATTCTGCAACATCCACATGAATGTTAACCGCTGTGTTTTGAGAAGACTCAATAAAGACTGGCTCGTCATGGATGTCTTCAGGGCGAATACCTAAAATGACTTCTTTACCGACATAATTTTCCCCACGAAGCACTTTCATTTTACCTTCTGGGACGGCTATTACTGTATCTCCCATAACAAATTGACCGTCTTGTAATGTTCCATTAAAGAAGTTCATCGCAGGTGAGCCGATGAAGCCTCCAACAAATACGTTTTCTGGATTTTCATACACTTCTTTAGGAGTTCCGACTTGTTGAATCACACCGTCTTTCATCACGACGATCCGCGTAGCCATCGTCATTGCTTCTGTTTGGTCATGGGTTACATAAATCGTAGTCGTTTGTAAACGCTGATGTAATTTTATGATTTCAGCACGCATTTGAACACGAAGCTTTGCATCTAAGTTGGAGAGCGGCTCGTCCATTAAGAATACTTTGGCATCACGAACAATCGCACGACCAAGGGCCACCCGCTGACGTTGACCACCAGATAACGCCTTTGGTTTTCGATCTAAATACGGCTCGAGTCCTAAAATTTTCGCCGCTTCCCGAACACGACGATCAATTTCATCCTTCGGGAACTTTCTTAACTTTAATCCGAATGCCATGTTATCATATACCGTCATATGTGGATAAAGTGCATAGTTTTGGAATACCATTGCAATATCACGATCTTTTGGCGGGACATCGTTTACGCGCTTTCCATCGATATAAAAATCTCCTTTTGAAATTTCTTCAAGTCCTGCGATCATACGTAATGTTGTTGATTTTCCGCATCCAGAAGGGCCAACGAAAACGATGAATTCTTTATCTTTAATATGTAAGTTGAAGTCTTTTACAGCAGTAACATTTTTATCGTAAATTTTGTACACATGCTCAAGTCTCAATTCAGCCATGCTTTTATCCCTCCAACCTTTTGTTACAATTATTGTAAAGAAGACGAAAGCGTTTGCATATGGACAAGGTGCACAAAAAAAGCTATTCTGTTTCTGGCAGTTTGCTCAGTTCATCATGAAGAATAGCAAAATAAACGGTGAATGCTCCTGTAAACGTTTTAATATCAATACCGGATTTCTCAATAAACTTATCGATGCGATATTGTAAGCTGTTCCGGTGGATATATAATTCTTTTGCCGTTAAACTGGCATTCGATTGATTTTCAATATACGTTTTTACAGTTTTATGCAAAGTTTCATCTTCTTTTAAAATGGACATGACCGATGAAAAAATGGTTGCCCGAATGGATGGAGGAATGTGGTCCATGAGAAACATGGGGACAATTGATTCAAATGTGAGAAGTTTATGATCTACATGTTCTTTTGCCCACTGAAATAGTTGTCGTTCGGCTTGAAAGTTTTGATGTATATACTTATTTAACTGAAAAAAACGGCCAAAATAAAACCGAACATTAAAGAAAAAATCCGTTTCTAAAATGGACTGTAATGATGATAGATCCTGTTTCGACATAGCGAGAGGTGACAGCGGCTCGACAATAATTCCTTCATTTGGAGAGATAAATAATAGTTCTACGTTTGGGGTCACCGCATTTCGTATCGCATCTATGATGTCGTGTAATTCGTAATCGTGCGAAGAAATGTAAAATTGAACAAAACGAACAGCTTCCATGTCCATCGGCTTTTGAAAGTCAGATCCTTGGAATAGTAGTTGATACCATAGGTCGGCGTTTGCTGTTCCGACTAGGGACATAGGAAAGGTATATCGATTAAATAGCAATTGAAGTAGTTCGCGTTCATCTTGAGACAAATCTTTTTTCGGAATTCCAAAATAAACGTTTTCTTCTGATGAGAAATACCATTCGTAATCATTGGCAAAAGAAGGTGAATTCGTTTGAATAAGTATATTTGGAAACCGTTGTTTCAATCGGTGAATCATTGTCATTTCTCCTTACTTTGTTCTATTCCTATTATAGCAATTGAAAGAAAAATGAGGAATTCACTCAACTCGTAGACACCATATGATTTGAAAAAAGAGGACACAATAGTATACACTTGGGGGTAAGGAATGATAAAGAGTGAGGGATGATGAATGGAATATTCACAAGATATAAAAAATCGCTTGCGCCGGTTAGAAGGTCAAGTCCGAGGGGTATTACGTATGATGGAGGAAGAAAAACATTGTAAAGATGTGGTGACTCAACTTTCTGCTATCCGTTCAGCTGTTGACCGCTCCATTGGCCTAATTGTCGCCAAAAACTTAGAAGCGTGTATTCGTGAAGCGAATAAAAAAGGGACGAATGCAGAAGAGGCGATTCAAGAAGCGGTGCAAATGCTCGTAAAAAGTCGTTAAACCAAATCAAAAAATAGGATGCTCACACAAATTGTGAGCATCCCATCTTAAGCTTGTCTCGGTGGTTCTTCAGCGGTAATATGAACGGCTTCTTCGATATTAGCGGCCGTATCTAAGCGATGAACGGATCCTCCGCACATTCCTTCATTGACCATACGATCAATATCGAAATAGGCCTTATCTCGCCCTTCATATTTGGTGTCATCTAAAAATTCATAACGATTTTGATTATCCTTCAAATGATATCCCCCCTACACGTTAGTTTCTTTGGAATTCTTACTATTCATGCAATGAAAAAATTATCTATTATGAACCGTCATATACATGAAAAAGCATTAATTCGTGAATATGCTTTTTGATCTCTTCTTCTTTTTCTGGAACAGCTGTTTCCCACTCAATTTGCCCATTTTGATGATAAATCGCTTCGTATTTTTTTCCACGATAATAAAACGAAATATGCCATCCAGGTAATTTTTGATTGTACAGTGATTGGTATTGAAAATGCAAAATCATCTATATTCACCTCACGATTATTGTAAACTTTTCGGAAAAGTCGAACAACTTTTTTGCCCGTATAACCATCTCATTTGCGTTAAAGAATAATCTAACCGTATAATTAAAAGTTGGTTGTATGTATTTAGGTTATAAGGAAGGTTGTTGATACGATGGAAGTCGTGTTGATGATATTGTTCATGATGGTGATTGGGGCGATGATTGGGGGATTGACAAACTCATTAGCGATTAAAATGCTATTTCGCCCGTATCGGACGTATTACATAGGGAAATGGCGTGTTCCTTTTACTCCTGGACTAATTCCGAAGAGAAGAGGAGAATTAGCGGAACAATTAGGTCGAATGGTAGTCGACCATTTACTTACACCAGATAGTCTAAAGAAAAAATTAACCGACAAAGCGTTTCAAAAAGAAATTCAACGATGGTTAGCGAGTGTGGCCGAGCAGTGGATTCAATCGGAGAAACCGATTGAAGATGTGTTCACTCGTTTTGGCTTTACCGATTCTAAAAGAAAATTGCATTTATGGCTCGAACGCTGGACAGATCAAAAAATTATTCACTTTATAGAAACGAATGGAGACCGTGCAATTAAGGAGGTGCTCCCAAAAGAGTGGGTGGCTGTTCTTGATCAGAAAGTACAGTCTTTTACCCCGTTTATTATACAAAAGCTTACTGCTTTTTTTGAAAGCGATAAAGGAAAAGAAAAGATTCAACAAATGGTTGATGACTTTTTAAAAGAGCGAGGCATGTTAGGAAACATGCTGCAAATGTTTTTAGGCAATATGTCATTAGTAGATAAAATCCAACCGGAAATAACTAAATTTTTCCAAAATGATGGAACGAAGCATTTAATTTCGGAACTTATTGAATCCGAATGGAATCGAATGAAAGATAAGTCTATAAATGAATGGCTTGCTTCCTTTGATCATCAGAAAATATATTCTTCGGTGAAAGAAATCGTATCTTCAACGGTTCAAATCGATTGGATGTTGGACAAACCTGTGTATTCTGTATTGGCTCCATACGAAAAAACGATTCTTGATGTAACCGTTCCATCGGTTGTGACTCAAGGGACTAGCTGGCTCACAGCGAAAATTGAAAATATTATTCAAACATTAAGATTGCAAGAAATTGTAAAAGAACAAGTTGAATCCTTCTCTGTTGAGCGTTTAGAAGAAATGGTGTTATCGATTTCGAAAAAAGAATTTAAAATGATTACGTATTTAGGGGCATTACTTGGTGGAATTATCGGTTTGATACAAGGCCTTATTGTCTTTTTCCTCACATAATGGTCGCATATGCTCGAACTTTTTCGCATAGTTTGTTATAGTGGTATGGAGTTTAAAAAAACTGCTTTTTTTGAAAAGTTCTCTTCTTGTCTAGGGGAGAACGTATGTAAGGAGGAAAAAGAATGTCCAATCATTTGTATGACATAGCGTATGGATTAGAACGTGCGCTACGTCAAAACGAAGACTTTTTAAAATTAAAAGAAATGTACAATCAAGTACTGGCCGATCAAAACGCTAATGCGTTATTTACAAATTTCCGTGATATTCAATTAAAGCTTCAGCAAAAGCAAATGACCGGTCAAGAAATTACATCTGATGAAGTTCAACAGGCACAAAAAGCAGCTGCACTTGCCCAACAAAACGAAAAAATTGCTAAATTAATTGAAACTGAACAACGGATGAGCTTCATTATTGATGATTTAAATAAAATCATTATGAAGCCGTTAGATGAATTGTATGGAAATATTCAATACTAAAAAATGTTTCATATCTCTCTTACCTGTAAAATGGTGAGAGAGATTTTCTTTTTTTCGAATATGGTCAATCAGTTCTATGAATGGCTTTCAATACATAAACGTATTAAAAGAAAAGAATTTCATCTTTATGAGGAGGAACAACCATGATCTACAGGATGTTAGCGTTGAATGTGGATGGAACGTTACTACAGACGAACGGTCGTTTAAATAAATCTACAAAAGAAGCGATTCAATACGCCCAAAGTAAAGGCATTTATGTAACGATCGTTTCTTCCAAGCATTTTCTTGCCGTCAAACGAATTGCCAAGTCATTGAAAATTGATAACCATTTAGTTACCCATCAAGGGGCTTACATTGCATCTGAACTTGAAAAACCTATTTTTGTCCGTCGGTTAAGTGATCAAACGGTAAGAGACCTTGTCCAACTAATCGATTCCTATCCGTGCCAAATTCGCCTCATTCATGAAAAACACGCTCTAGCAACGAATCCTGAAAAATCAAAGCCTCTCCTAGCAAAATCCATTTTCACCCCAGCCATTTCCTTTTTCTATTCGATTAAGTACACTGATACAATACTAGAGGATTTAGAGACCCAACCGATGGACGCTTGCCAACTTGAAATTGCGTTCCATTCCAAAAAAGATTTACACGAATGTCGACGAATGGTAGAGAACTCGTTTCATGAAGTGGATTGCGTTCTTTCCAATGACCATCAGTTACACATCGTGCCAAAAGGAATCAGTAAGCTGCGTGGATTAATGTATTTATGCGACCGATTAGGCATGACCATGTCGGAAGTAGTGATGATTGGTTCAGGATTAGATGATCAACCATGCATCGAATGCAGCGGTTTAGGAGTCGCTATGGGGGATGCACCGCAGGAAGTGAAGCGTTCAGCCGATTGGATTACGCGCTCAGCAGATGAAAATGGAGTCGCGTATGTGGTAAAAGAACTGTTTCGTAAGCAACAACCGATTGAATTTTTGAAGAAGTTGAACGTGATAAAAAAGTAAACATACATGAGATAAAAAGCTATGTTTCCCCTTTTCTTTTAAAGGGGGTTTTTATTTAGCGATATCCTCGTGTTTCCATTGATTTTCAATACACATTTCTGTACACTAAAGAGAGCTTTGACTTGAACATAAGGTGATGAAAATGCACATTCAAATACATGGACTTCAAGATGATCGTTTTCAACGTCAGCTCCAATTGATTGGTAACTTATTTTTTGAAGAAACGGACGTCTCCTTTCAACCGACAGTCGGGGCGGATTTAGACATCCGCTTTCAATTGCATATCACGGACGTCGTGGACGTGACATGTGAACTTATCCCACCGGAAGGAGAAATGGTACAAGCCCATTTTCGTGGACCTATTGATGGAACAGCTTCGGAAAAAGAGCAATTTAAGCAAATAAAAAATGCCGTTTCTCATGTGTATTTATCCGTTTTACAACAGCATACAGGCATTCGACAAAAATGGGGAATATTAACAGGGGTTCGCCCAACAAAGCTGTTACACCGAAAATTGAAAAGTGGAATGAGCAAAGACATCGCTCATCAGCAGCTAAAAGACGACTATTTAATTACGGATGAAAAAATTCAATTAATGCAAGCCATCGTCGACCGTCAATTAGCCGTCGTTCCTGACCTCTATTCGTTACAAAATGAAGTCAGCATTTATATCGGGATTCCGTTTTGTCCAACGAAATGTGCTTACTGCACGTTCCCGGCTTATGCGATTCAAGGAAAGCAAGGACGGGTTGACTCCTTCTTAGCAGGCTTACACTACGAAATGCAACAAATCGGACAGTGGCTGAAGGAAAAAGGCATAAAAATTACAACAATTTATTATGGGGGCGGTACGCCAACGTCCATTACGGCGGAAGAAATGGATTTATTATATGAAGAAATGTACCGTTCGTTCCCTGATGTTGAAAGCATTCGAGAAATTACGGTCGAAGCGGGCCGTCCAGATACGATTACACCGGAAAAATTAAATGTTTTAAAAAAGTGGAACATTGATCGGATTAGCATTAATCCGCAATCGTATATTCAAGAAACGTTAAAAGCGATTGGGCGTCATCATACGGTAGAAGAAACGATTGAAAAGTTCCATCTTGCCCGTGATATGGGAATGAACAATATTAATATGGACTTAATTATCGGCTTACCAGGTGAAGGGCTGAAAGAATTTGAGCATACGTTGAATGAAACCGAAAAGCTGATGCCGGAATCATTAACCGTCCATACGCTTTCGTTTAAACGAGCTTCTGAAATGACCCAAAATAAAGAAAAATATCAAGTCGCCCCACGGGAAGAAGTGGAACAAATGATGAACCGTGCAGAACAATGGACAAATGATCACGGTTATGTTCCGTATTACTTGTACCGTCAAAAAAATATTTTAGGGAACTTAGAGAACGTTGGTTATGCAAAACCTGGTCAAGAAAGTATTTATAACATTGTGATCATGGAGGAAGTACAGACAATTATTGGTCTAGGTTGTGGAGCTTCAAGTAAATTCATTGACCCAAAAACCGGAAAAATCGAGCATTTTGCAAATCCAAAAGATCCGAAGTCATACAATGAAGGGTTTAAAGAATATACCGATAAAAAGCTGGCCATTTTAAACGAACTTTACAAAGATATTCCTTCTAACGTGTCCAATTAATGCATACATTTAAATGAAGTGTATGATAAAAGCTGGTTCTTACTCAAATTGAGAGGAACCAGCTTTTTTATATCGGGAAAAGGAATCCTTATCCATATGTCGAAATAGTTAACAAACGAAAAAGGAGGGATACAATGAACATTTCACAGGCGTATGAGACGATTCGATGTCATTTGGCTGAACGAGTCGCTAAAATCACGTTAAATCGCCCAGATACTCTTAATGCGATAAACGTAACGATGATTCAAGAACTGAATCATTGTTTAAAGGAATTAGCAGCAAATGAACACATTCAAATTGTCGTTCTTCAAGGAAGTGGTAAAGGATTTTCTTCTGGTGGAGACATTAAATCGATGTTAGCAAGTAACCATTTAAATTTCGATGACGTGATGGACGAAATTAGCGAGCTTGCGCTTCGTCTATTTACATTACCAAAATTCGTAATTGCGGCCATCCATGGTGCAGCTGCTGGTCTTGGTTTTAGCTTAGCTTTAAACGCCGATCGTATTATTGCCGAAAAAGATAGTAAGTTTGCCATGAACTTTATTGGCATTGGCCTTATCCCAGATGGAGGAGGGCATTATTTATTAGCCCAGCGAGTAGGGGTACAAAAAGCAAAAGAAATTATTTGGGAAGGTCGCGTCATGCCGGCAGAGGACGCTTACCTATATGGGCTTGTTGATGAATTGGTTGAAGGAGATTTACAGGCATATGTCGACCAATATGTGAAGCAATTATTGCGAACACCACTATTGGCAAAGATTGAAACGAAGCGATTGATGGCAGAATGGAAGAAGGATGAACTACAGCACATACTCAAACGGGAAAAAGAAGGACAAAGAAAGATGAGGCAAACGAAAGACCATCTAGAAGGGATCCAAGCATTTTTAGAAAAACGGATGCCGCAATTTCATGGCAGGTAATGAATGAACAATCATTCGTTGTCCCAAGGTTCCATCTCATCGGAATCTTGGGACATTTGTGTATATGGATTTTTATACGTGGAATAATAGTAGTTTTCCAGCTGGAGAAGTACAGCGGTAGGTTTTTTCCTTATATCCTTTTTCTTTTAGCAATTGTTCCCCTTTTTGCTTCGCTTCTTGGTCATTGGCTGCTTCAAAAGTTTCATCTAACAATTTTTCTCCATTTTTTTCAAAGACCGTTAATTTATATTGTTTCATCGTTCCACCCCTCCTGAGTTTATTTAATTTTATTTTGACATAATTTTCAGAGAAATCAAGGAGGGGAAAATGATTCGTTGACTTTACCAAAATATTCAATTAATGTAATAATGAAACTTTTTTCTTAAGAAAACGCATGACTTTTGTCCCGAGGAGGAGGGGAAACATGACGTTACATTTTCAAGGTGTCACGAAACGATTTGGAGCGTTTACGGCTGTCAATCATTTGTCATTATCTATACCAGAACAAGAGATTTTTGGTTTTTTAGGAGCGAATGGTGCTGGAAAAACAACGACTTTTCGAATGATTTTAGGATTGTTACAGCCAAGTGAAGGTACCATTACGTGGAACAATCAACCGATCAATTATTCCGTTTCCACACATATTGGCTACTTGCCAGAAGAGCGGGGGTTGTATCCCAAATTAACCGTCAAAGAGCAAATTTGGTACTTGGCAAATCTTCGGGGGATGGGAAAAAAAGAAGCGGATGTGGTGTTAAAAAAATGGTTAGAACGGTTCCACATTTCGGACTATTATTCCAAAAAGGTTGAAGAGCTCTCCAAAGGAAATCAGCAAAAAGTTCAATTTATTGCCTCCGTTATACATAAGCCTCAATTGCTTATTCTAGACGAGCCATTTAGCGGCTTAGATCCGGTGAATGTCGAACAATTGAAGAATGCCGTCGTTGACTTGAAAAATAACGGAACGACAATTGTCTTTTCGAGTCACCGGATGGAGCATGTAGAAGAGTTGTGTGAAAATTTATGTATTATGCACCATGGTCGGCCGATTGTGCATGGAAGATTACGAGAAATCAAACAGTCGTTTGGTAAGAAAAATGTGTTTGTTCATGCTGACTTTTCACTGGACTTTCTTCAAAACTATGAAGGAGTGACAAAGTATAAGCGTACAGCTGAAGGAGCAGTCCTCCAAGTAACTAGTGAGGAAGTCGCCCAACGGATATTACAGGACATTACCGGAAAAGGATTTGTGCGTAAATTCGTATTAGACGAACCGTCATTAAATGATATTTTCATAGAGAAAGTGGGGACATCGTATGAATAAATTCGTAACCGTATTACTTCATACGTTTATGACGAAGTTGAAATCAAAGCCATTTATCATTTCAACGGTGATTATGGCGATTGGGATTTTAGTTATTACCAATATCGACCGAATCATTGATATGTTTGGTGGTGATGAAGCTAAACGTGTCATTGTCGTTGATCAAACCAATCAGCTATTTACCCCACTACAAGCCCATGTTCTTGAGGTTTCCGATGATATTGAATTAGTAGAAGCTACGAAAGAGGAATCGGAAGCTGAAGAACAAGTGAAAGATGGAAAATACGAAGGAATGTTAGTGCTATCAATGGATGGAGAAGGGCTTCCAATAGCTACCTATAAAGCATTAACACTGACAGATTCTGAAACGATCAATCTATTAGAAAGATCGCTGCAATCGATTAAGTCGTCTTTAGCCGCACAGCAACTGCAGCTATCTCCGGACCAATTAGCAAAACTAACCGCTCCACTTTCGTTTCAAAAAGAAGCACTATCATCTGAAGCCAAGTCAGAAGAAGAACTGAGCCAAGCACGATTTGTTGTGTATTTAATGATTTTGATGTTATACATCGTCGTCATCGTATACTCAAGTATGATTGCGACAGAAGTAGCGAGTGAAAAATCTTCCCGTGTGATGGAAATTTTAATTTCTAGTGTCTCCCCGGTTACGCATATGTTTGGAAAAATATTAGGAATTGCACTTCTAGGTATTTCCCAAATTATTTTTTTATTAACGATCGGATATATTTCTTTAACACAGTTACGAGATGGGACAGAAGACGTGATCGAGTTGCTTGGACTTCGAGATTTATCTCTATCCTTAATTATGTTTGCCATTATTTTCTTTCTTCTTGGATATTTCCTATATGCAACTTTTGGAGCGTTACTGGGATCGTTAGTCAGTCGGACAGAAGAAGTGCAGCAAACGATTACGCCAATGATGTTTTTAATCATTATTGCATTTTTCATATCTATGTACGGGCTAGAAGATCCGAATGCATCCTTTGTAACAATTTCTTCGTTTATTCCGTTTTTTACACCAATGACCATGTTTCTACGGATCGGAATGTTAAATGTACCTGTGTGGGAAATTGTGCTTAGTATGTCCTTGTTAATTGCCACTGTGGTCTTTTTTGCAGTTTTTGGTGCCCGAATTTACAAAGGTGGCGTTCTTATGTATGGAAAAGCCAATATTTTTAAAGATATTCGTAAAGCCATATTGTTAACGAAAAAAGAATAATTTTCACTTGGATGAAGCTCGGCTGCTGCCGGGCTTTTTTCCTTTTGAACGGTTAGGTGTCATTGTTGTGTGGTATAATGAAAAAAATGGGAACGTACATTCGGAGGGAGGACTTTTATTTGAGATCGGTAACTTTTATTCATGTGGCGGATTTACATTTAGACAGCCCGTTTCTTGGATTACCTCCGCTGCCAAAAGAGCTAAAACGACGAATTCAGGAAAGTACTTTCCGCTCGTTTTCTAAAATCATTGATATTGCCATCGACAAACGTATCGATTTTCTCTTGATTAGCGGAGATATATACGACGGGGAGGACCGCAGTATTAAAGCTCAAGCACGCTTACGAAAGGAACTCGTACGGTTGCATGAAAAAAATATTCCCGTTTACATTATTCACGGCAACCACGACCATTTAGGCGGAAATTGGACAACACTCGAACTGCCTCCAAATGCCCATGTGTTTGGGGATCAGGTCGAACGAAAACGGTTGGTGAAAACCGATGGTACGACCGTTCATTTGTACGGGTTCAGTTATCCGAAAAGACATGTATACGAGTCATTGCTTTCTTTTTATAAAAAAGAAGGAGAAGCGACCTTTCATATCGGTTTGTTACATGGACAAGTTGAAGGAAACAATGACCATACGCCTTACGCTCCTTTTACCGTACAACAATTATTAACGAAAGGTTTCGATTATTGGGCGTTAGGACATATACATAAACAGCAAATTCTTCATATGGATCCTCCTATGGTCTATCCAGGAAATATTCAAGGTAGGCATCGCAAAGAACAAGGGGAAAAAGGAGGGTATCTTGTTACATTAACCGAGCATAGTGAACCTTCCATGACGTTTTTGGCAACGAGTGATGTCAACTGGGAAACCATAATGATTCATATCGAAAAAGGGTCTACTTTTCACGACATATTTCTCCAGTGTCAAACGAAACTGCAATCGATTCGGAAAGAACAGGTTGGTCAACTCGTTGATTTACATATCGAACTAGAGGAACGAAATGAAGATTTGCTTCAAAAGGTTCAAACGGGCGAATTTATTGAAATTTTACAGGAAGGGGAAGAGCAAGAAGAGGCGTTTGTTTGGCCGTATAATGTTCGGGTAGTGTCCCCTGAAGTTGAAGTTCCATTTTCAGCCATGTTTTTGAACGAATTAGAGGAGACCATTCAGGCGTTATCAATGGAAACGATTTATGAAGGTCCTTTAAAAGAATTATTTCATCATTATCAAGCTGGAAAATATATCTCTCCACTTACCGAACAAGAAATGAACGAACTCATCGATGAAGCGAAAACAACCCTTTTCACGACATTTCAAACGATAGGAAAGCAAAGGTGATTGGAATGATCATTAAAAAAATTTATATTTATGGATACGGAAAATGGGAGCAAGTAGCCTGGGACCTTCATTCTCATTTTCAGCTTTTTTATGGAAAAAACGAAGCTGGCAAATCAACGCTCATGTCGTTTATCCATAGTATATTATTTGGTTTTCCAACGAAACAGCAAAATGATTTACGGTATGAACCGAAAACGTCGCAACGGTACGGGGGCATGCTAATCGTTCACACTGAAACCCACGGAGAGGTTCGCATCGAACGAGTCGATGGAAAAGCTACCGGTAACGTAACCGTATGGACAGAAGATGGGCGAACAGGGGGAGAAGACCTGTTACAAGACATCTTAAAAGGTGTGGATAAAACCTTTTTCCAATCCATATTTTCATTTAATTTAGACGGCATTCAAGGTGTAGCGAAGGTGGACCGTGATCAACTTGGTAACTATTTACTCGCAGCAGGAACAACGGGAACAGATCGACTACTGGTCGTACAACAACATATTCAAAAACAAATGGAGCAATTATTTAAGCCGCAAGGAAGAAAACCGCTACTGAATCAACAGTTACTACGATTAAAAGAAAAAGAAAAGGAAGTAAAAGAAGGGAAAAAGAAAAACGCGTCGTACGAATCGCGAGTTACCGAAAAACAGTCATTAGAACAGTGTCTTGTAGAAGAAAAGAGGAAGAAAGACCACCTGCAATCGAAATTACAAAAAGCAGAGAAAGTTGTTCAATATCTTCCGATGATTAAAGAAAAATTTTCATTAGAAAAAAAGCTCGAATCGTTAAAAGCCTTCAAGTTCCCAATAGATGGAATGAACCGAATGAATGAATTACTCGAAAAGAAAACAAAAATGATGGCCTTTTTAGAGTCCATAAAAGTTCGTGAACAGGAGCTAGAGGCACAATTAAAAACCTACGTGCCCGATCAAGTTCTTATTAAGCATCGAAGAGAAGCGGAAGAGCTCGTTGAAGAGTGGTCGAGTACAAAACAGCAAATGGAAAAAATCCGCGAAGAAACAAGAGAGCTAGAATATCTGGAAGAAGAACGATTACGCCTGGAACAACAACTTCCGCTTTCGTTTGAGCAGCTTACGACTTCTTCGCAATATACGAACAGGGTGTCCAAAGAGGAGCTGAAGCAATTCATTCGCCAAAGGTATTTTTTAGAGGAGCAAAAAAATGAGCTAGATGACACGTTTCAGCGAGAAACGAACGAGCTTGAACGAATGGAACGAGAATGCGAACAGCTTCGGAAATCTCTTTTCTCAGATGAGCAGTTTGAACAGTTGAAAAAACGAGCAAACGATACGATGCAATTGGAAGTAGAGGAGCAAAAGGCACAACAACAGTTACAATGGCTCGAACAAACGAAACAGCAAATACAACAGTCGCTTGTTCGAAATGGATTTTTCGGCTTGTTTCTTTTCGGCCTTGCAGGGTATTTTGCTGTTTCCTCGCAATGGATTGGTACCCTTTTATCGATAGTTGGAGCAGTTGTGGTTGGATTTTTCGTCCTTCAACACATGACACAACTGCGAAAGGTGGAAGTTGAGCGGAAAGAACTAAGAAAAAAATGGGTTCGCTTCCGAGATCAACAAGAAAGCACAAAAGATGAGGTGAGCCTTTTTCAACAACTCCAAGAAGAGGAAAAACGACGTGCCGAGTGGAACCTTTATCGGCAACGACTACTGGAACAGCAGCGTCGCTATGATAGAGTCATTCAGCAATTTGAAAAATGGGAACAACAATGGATGCTCAATAAAACAAAGTTACAAGAAATCATTTCAATTTTGCAACTACCTTCCGATACAGATTGGCGTCGATTAGAAGAAGTCGTTCGTTTATTAGAGCAATGGAGCATCACCCAACATCGAATCAAACGTTTGCAACAACGGATAGAAGAAGCAAAGCAGTGTGTCGATACCTTTGTAGAAAAGTTGAAAGACCTTCTAGCACGCCTAGAACAACCGTATCGTTCCATTGAAGAAAACATCGTCTATTTAAAAGAGTGCTTAAAACAAGAAGAAGAAAAGCAATTTTATTATCGGGAATACTCCATGAAACTAGAAGAACTAAAAGACGAGAAAGTCCATGCTGAAAAAGAACTTCAATTGATACAACATGAAATCGATGGATTATTGAAACAAGCTAGCGCAAGAGATGATGAAGAGTTTCGTCAACATCACCAATTATTTTTACAAAAAACGGAATGGGAAGATAAACTGTCTCTTTTACAAAAGCAATTGGATCATCCATACATTCTCGATTGGTACGAGGACTTAGTGGAGCAACAAGGTATTCACGATGTAAAAGAGTACGTGAAAACGTTGGAACAAGACATCACCGCGCAAGAAAAACGAATTCAAACTCTTCAAGAAAACCTAATCCAATGTACGTATGCCATTGAACGACTTGAGGAGGGAGGAACCTATACGGATATACTCCATGAATTTTATGAGCTGCAGTCCGATTTCCAACAAAAAGCAAAAGAGTGGGCTCGTTTGGCGATTGCCCAGCACATCCTTACTGAAACGATGGAGCGGTTAAAGAGAGAGCGATTGCCAAAAGTGGTGGAGCAAGCGAATGAGATATTTACCTTATTGACGAATGGACAGTACGAGCGAATATTTCTTAATGAACAAGGACAGTTGCGTGTGGAACGGAACGACAAACTCATTTTTTCACCAAATGAATTAAGTCAAGGAACGTCGGAACAATTATATGTTGCGTTACGCTTTGCCTTAGTTTTACATGTAAGTCAAGACATGCGCTTTCCGATTATTATTGATGACAGCTTTGTTAATTTTGATGAAGAACGATTCCTGAACGTCGTTCATTTATTGAAAAAAATGAGTGGTCATACGCAAATACTATATTTTACTTGTCATGAGTATGTCCGAAATATGTTCAAAGAAATGGAAATTGTTTTATTACCGGCAGCTCCTATGCAAGTGACAAATTAATTAAGGTTTAGGATTTGGTTTTGATTTTCGAATAAAAACATGTCTTAGACAATTTGCGAAGTGTTTAGAACGAGAAAGGATATAAGTAAGAAATTGTCCGAAAGTGGTCCTAAACTTAATTGTTATTCGAGTTTGTAAAATAAGGAATCAATGGGTGTTATTTTTTGTAAATTAATTTTCCGTTAAAATAAAAAGTGGCAAATGCTAGCATATAAAAGACAGTTGAAATTTTTACAATTCTATCATGAAAGGAATTACAACCATGAAAGAAGGAAATGCATCATCAACGAATCGAGGGGCCTTGCTTTTATTAAGTATGAATTTGTTTATCATCATGGTCGGAATTGGGCTTGTGATTCCTATCCTACCGTATTATGTTGAAAAATTTGGGGCTAATGCCCAAGTGCTCGGTGCCCTCGTCGCTGTTTATTCGTTTATGCAATTTATCTTTGCACCTATTTGGGGGAAATGGTCGGACCGAATTGGTCGAAAGCCATTAATTACGATTGGCTTATTCGGATTTGCGATCGCTGAATTTTTGTTTGCCTTTGCATTGGATGTTTGGATGCTATTTATTTCAAGAATTGTTGCCGGTTTATTTGGTTCCGCTCTTATGCCAACGGCCATGGCGTACGTTTCCGATGTGACGAGCGAGGAAAAAAGAGGACAAGGAATGGGGGTATTAGGAGCTGCTATGGGACTCGGATTTGTTATCGGGCCCGGGGTAGGGGGATTTTTAGCTGAATGGGATTTATCCGTACCGTTTATCGTTGCCGGTATTGCAGGAGGTATTGCAGGCGTTGTTTCCTTCTTCGTGCTACCAGAGTCGTATCCGAAAGAAAAGCGTTCGGGAGGAGATTGTCACCATTCTATGCGTCAAGGACAATTGACGTTGATTCGACAAGCACTTAAAAGCTCTGTTGGACTTCTGTTCATTCTCGTCTTTTTCATGAGTTTTGGGTTAGCAAACTTCCAATCCATTTTTGGCTATTATACGTATACACGTTATGGTTTTGGACCGAAAGATGTAGGATTGGTTATTCTTGTGATTGGTTTGATTGGAACAGTCATTCAAGGAGTAGGCGTCGGAAAATTAACACAACGTTTCGGAGAAGAAAAAGTTGTTAAAGGTTCTTTCCTTTTAAGTGCGTTTGGCTTTTTACTAATGATTATGGCGATTGACTTTTTCACCGTGTTAGTAACAACGTCCATTTTTTATGTAGGAAACGCCTTTTTACGCCCATCATTAAATGCCTATATTTCGAAAAAAGCAGGTCAACAACAAGGATTTGTAATGGGACTAAACAACTCGTTTATGAGCTTAGGAAATGTGATTGGCCCACTTTTAGCGGGAACGCTATTTGAATGGAATATCCATATTCCTTATGTATTTGGAGCATTGATTATGCTTGTCGGTTTTGGATCCCTGTTGCTGTGGCGAAAAAAAGAGGCCAACATCATTTCGACTCATTCATAATAACCACATAAATAGGGATTTGGTATAATGTAGGGAGAGAGAGGAAAGAGCGGAGGTTTCATATGAGTAAAGGAATTTTACATTACCAAGCGGGGGAAACGGTCGACTTATTTTTATTAATTAAGTCGGCGACAAAAGGAATTGCTAGTAATGGGAAGCCATTTTTAACTTTACATTTACAAGATAAAAGTGGGGAAATGGAAGCAAAGCTATGGGATGCATCGGAAGAAGACGAAAAGACGTATCAAGCCCAACAAATGGTAAAAATAATTGGAGAAGTGCAAAATTATCGTGGTCGTCTCCAGTTAAAAATTCGGCATATTAGGCCCGTTCAACCGGAAGAAGGAGTTCAAATTAGTGATTTTTTAGAAACTGCACCGTTAAGTAAAGAAGAAATGATGTCAAAAATTACACAATATATTTTTGATATGCAAAATCCAAATATTCAGCGGATTACGCGCCATTTATTAAAAAAATATCAAGCGTCATTTTTCGAATACCCGGCTGCTACGAAAAATCATCATGAATTTATTTCAGGGCTTGCTTATCACGTCGTCTCTATGCTTGATTTAGCAAAAGCAATCGCCCAATTATATCCAACATTAGATAAAGATCTGTTGTACGCAGGTATTATTCTTCATGATTTAGGAAAGGTCGTCGAACTTTCAGGACCTGTGTCTACTACTTACACTGTTGAAGGGAATTTACTTGGGCATATCACCATTATGGTCAATGAAATTGGGAAAGCTGCCGAAGAATTAGGTATTCAAGGAGAAGAAGTAATTGTTCTTCAACATATGGTTCTTTCACATCATGGAAAGTTAGAATGGGGTAGTCCCAAACCTCCATTAATCAAAGAAGCGGAAATTTTACATTATATTGATAACTTAGATGCGAAAATGAACATGCTCGACCGAGCTCTTGAACGGACAAAGCCTGGGGAATTTACGGAACGGATTTTTGCACTAGACAATCGTAGTTTTTATAAACCAACGTTTCATAAATAAGCATACCTTCCATATTGGAAGGTATTTTTTTATCTTTTCTTTCATAAGGTGATAACAAGTCCATGCTATTTAAAAGAAAGGAGTTTGTTTATGACATTGCCATTATGGATGTATTTCGTCGTAGCAGGAATTGTAGTAAGTGCGTTTATGGCCATAAAAACGGCACGTGAGGAACGAAAAGAGGAAATGGAATGGATTGAAAAAGAAGGGAAAATTTATATGGACAGGTTATCCAATGAAAAAGAAAAAAGACGAAAATTAAAATCAGAAGGTGTTTAAAAACATCTATTAAAAAGAGCTGATTTCCTGAATGGAAGTCAGCTCTAATGATCTAAAAATTATTCTTCTTGTTTATTATCTTTTTGTTTATCATTTTCTTTTTTATTATCTTCTTGTTTATTATCTTCTTGTTTATTATCTTCTTTTAAATAGATATCAAATGCATCTTTTAAGTCTGGATCCTCAATGTTAAGTCCAGCTGCTTTTAGTTCACGCTTCATCGCTTCTTGAACAACTGTTCCATCAATTTTGGAGAGCTTTAACTCATACTCAAGCTCGTCCTTCATTTCTTCAAACGATTTCTTTTCTTTTTTGTCCGTCACTTGAATAATGTGCCAGCCAAACGAAGACTCTACTGGCTCACTAACTTCATTAACATCTAAGCTATAGGCAGCTTCTTCAAATTCAGGTACCATTTCTCCCTTACCGAACCAACCGAGGTCGCCACCGTTTTGAGCAGAACCTGGATCAGTAGAGTATTCAGCCGCTAAGTCTTCAAATTTTGCTCCTTCTTCCAACTTCTTTTTAACTTCTTTCGCTGTTTCTTCATTATCCACTAAAATGTGGCGCGCTTTAATTTCAGGCATCCAGTTGTCATAGTACTCTTTGAGTTCTTCCTCGGTAACATCAATTTCTTCCATCGCAGCTTTCTCTTGTAGAATTGCTACTTTAAACGTTTCTCGTAAGTCTTCTTCACTGTCGTAGCCATATTGTTGAAGTGCTAATTCAAAATTTGCACCAAGTTGATCTTTAATTTCATTGATTTTTTTATCTAGTTCTTCTTCAGTTACTTCGTATTTTTTCGAAAGAACTTTTTCAATCACGAGTTGTTGAATCAATTCATCCCCATATTTATCTTTCATCGCTTCGTATAATTCTTCTTTAGTAATGTCTCCAGCATCTGTTTTTACAACGACTTCTGCATCATTGTTACATGCAGCTAAGCCGATGACCCCTACTGCTAAAGACATAGACAGCAACCACTTCTTCATCATAAACAACTCCCTAGTTTAAGTTTCAAAAGTAAGAAAATCCACAAATTTTACTATATCACAAATATCTCCAGAATCAAATGTTTGATGCAAACTTTTCCTAAAAATTGGGCGATTGATTCACCCAAAACAGACAAATGCCGCATAGGATGAAACGAAAAGAAAAAAGGAGGTAATTTGAATGGGTACTGGATATCATGCTGGTTTTGCCTTAATCGTCGTTTTGTTTATTTTGTTAATTATTGTTGGGGCCGCTTGGTGCTAACATCTATAGTTAATTGCATATATACAAAGGTTGCCTAAAAGAAAATTAACCCACTTGTGTAACGTGCCTAAACGTCATACGAGTTCTATGAATAGTATATAGTAGCCTACTTTAAGGAGGTGGAAATATTGAGTGGATATGGCGGCGGTTTCGCGTTAATTGTTGTGTTATTCATCTTGCTCATTATCGTTGGAGCAGCTTGGTTGTACTAAAGTAACCCCCTTTTTCTATTGTTCGAAGAGGAACCATCCTTCTTAAAGGATTGAACGAGTGAATGGGCATAAAATGAGTTGGCATAAGGAAATAACCTTATGCCTCATTTTTTAGAAAGGAGGAACATTCATGTCTGGTGCACCATATGCAGGGGGAATTGTGTTGATTGTTGTGCTGTTTATTTTGTTAATCATTATAGGAGCATCATGGGTATATTAATATAATAATCCGATATACGAAAAAAGTAATTACATGAAAAATTGGCTGACGATGATGGGTCAGCTAATTTTTATGTTGAATGTCCATTAAAAACTATCGTTATGTATATAATAACTCGATATAGGAAGAAATGAGGAGAATGGTAACTAGAACGTTGATTATTCGAAACACTTTCGGTTGTTTTTCCTCAGGAATTTCACGTTGAACACATAAGGCGTTCGTTAGTAGATTCGTATAGTACAATATAAAAACAGCAAATACAATAAATACGGAGATCATGTGGTAACCCCTCCCCAATATCACCTTATGAAATACGATACCAAATTTTCGTAAAAAAAGATAGTAGGCAGAATAAGGAAAATAGGAAACCCCCGTTTATCAAGAAACGGGGGGAGATTGTTGTATTAATATTTCGTACCCTTCATTATTTTCTTCAATTAATGCTTCTTTTGGTGAACGCCAAATGGATTTAATATAAATAAAGTCTGTTACACAAATACCCGTATGAAACGCCAGCATCATCGTAAAATAATGAACGTAATGTGGAAAAAAATGGCTACCTAAAATAAATACAGGTGTTAAGACTAAAAATGGAAATAACAAGGCGAATGCAAATCGTCTTTTCGGAATTGGTTCCTTTACTCTTATCACCAATAAAGGAATGAATTTATACATGAACCGATATTGGCACTTTATCTTTTTTGTGTAACGAACAATTGGTAAATAGTGTAATAGTTTATGAACCGGATAAATACTAATTAAAACGGATAAAAAGATGAGAAAATGCCGGTCATATAACGGTTCTGAATGAATAGAATGCAACGGTACGAACATAAAAGAAAATACTAAACACATAATCAATAAAGAAATTATAAAGATTCGATGAAAACCAAATTGACGTTCCAAGTTAATGGTCTTCCAACAATGCATTAAAAATTCTCCTCCGGTAGAAGGGATAGATATATGAATTTCCATCTGCTGTACATAATTTACGCCCTTTGTCGGAAAAAATCAATAGGTTTTTTTATTTTGTACTGTAAAGCATGGACATAACAGGGAGAAATTGGAAGAATGATCAATATTTCGTTTACAATATCATAGGATTTTGTAAAATAGGAGGAGTAAAATGAAAGGAAATCGTCGGTAGATAGCGAACATGTAAGTAAGGAAAAAATAAAAGGTGAGTAGTAATGAATAATTGGCTCGAACGGTTAGAAAAATTGGAATACCATCAACAACTTTTATTAAAAATGGTGCGTCCGGAAGGTTATGAATTTGATCGGTTAGTCATTGAAAAAAATTTAAGTCGGGATGAAGTCGAACAATTTTATAAACTTTGCGAAGAATTGAGCAAAAAAAGAGAAGAACAAAAAGCGGAAGGATTTGTATTTCATACCCCGCTTTTTCGTGAATTTCAACAACGACTTCATCCGCGATTGTCTCCAGAAGAAGTAATCGACGCTTGTATTAAACAACGGTTATATGTGGAATTAATGACTGATTTTAAAAGAAATATTCGAGAATAATTAGACCGGTTCTTTTGTATCAGGACTGATTTTAACGATTTTTCCATCTTCTTCAACGAAATCACACTCGATATTATGAAAGGATCGTTCAAAAATTTTCATAAAATCTTCACCATATATGTTCCGAATAATGGCCATCATTTCTAAAATTTCTGGAAATTTACCGTATAAATTTTTTAACGGAAGTGCTCCTTTAAATGCCAAGAAATTTTTTGGTTGGTAATTCTCCATTAATTTTAATAAAATTTCTTCTCCTTGTTCCGTTAATTCAATATACGTATTTCGCTTATCATTTTCTTTTTTGGAGAATTTTAACAATCCACGCTCCTCTAGTTTTTTAGAGAAGTTAAAAGCAGTGGAAACGTGCATGACACCGAATTTCGCTACATCGGATATCGAAGCTCCTTTTAAGTGGTAGGCAATCCACAATATGTGGTGCTCGTTAATATTTAAGTTAAACGGTTTAATCCACTGTTGCCAATCCTTCTCAACGGCCTTCCATAATGCTTTACTAAGCTGAGCAATTCGTTGACTGAATAGCATCGCCTCTTTCATAGAAAACTCTTGATTTTCCATTCAACGTCACCTACTCCATCAAAATAGTTTCTTACTTAATATTATGCCAATAAAACAACCAAGAATAAAGATAAAATTAACAAAATTTTTAGAATAATAGACAAAAAGGATAGAACAGTGGTTTCAAAGGTTATATAAGTTTGAATGAAAGGAAGGGACTCTACCTTTGTGATTAGGTGGATTAAATTTTTATTCATATATTATTAAGAATGATTTAATTTTTGTTCAAGCTCAGTAAGGGCTTTGTGAATTTCTGCAATTTCCTGTTTTAAGAGATTTTCGTGTGGCTTCATTTCATGGCGCCACTGGTGGAAGGATTGTTTCAAGTCAGTGATAAGTTCTGATAAGACTTCTTTTCCTTCTTTCGTCGTATGTTGAACGGAGGTTTGAAGATTGTGAAGATGTATATTTAGTTCTTGAAGCCATCTGCACCATTCATCTTTTTGTTCACGAATTTGTTTGCGTAATTCTTCACCTGATGAAGGAGCTGAAAATAACGCGGTAATAGCTCCAACCGCACCACCAAAAAGAATACCATATGTCAACCATTTCATGTTCATCTTGTTCACCTCATTATTTATTTCCATATGTGTAGAAAGAGAATCAGTTAAAATATTTCGACAATTTTTTAAAAATTCCTTTTTTATTTTACAATGGAACGAATTTTTCCTTTTTCATAACAGAAACAACTTTAGCATATTTTTTAATAAGAGCGGATCAGAAGAGGAGTGACGGAATGAGTGGAATCATCTTTGGTTTTTTCGCCGTTAGCGCCATCTTATTTTTTGGTACAATCCATTATGTAATAGCTAGTTATCGACCAGGTATGTATCCACCCAAAAATATATTGAAAAAGCGGGCGTTAGTTTTAGCCGGGGGCGGAGCTATCATGATGTTAGTCGGTTGGCTGTTGCTATTCATTAATCAATAAGGCTCTGTTATATTTTATTGTTGATTTTTAGCAAGTTGTTCACATGAAGCGAAAGGCGGCGACTCCAGCGGGAACAAGAAGCCAGGCAAGACCCTTACTTGAGCGTAGCAAGGGAAGCGGCTTGCGGCTTGCCCGCGGAAAGCGTCCGCCACAAGCGTAATGAATAAATATCAACAGTATCATTTAACAGAGCCATCAATAAAAAAGAACCCTACAAAGCAGTAGGGTTCTAGTTTTGTATTTACACTTGTTCGATTATGTGAGTTCTTTTGAATATTGATTGAACAATTGGGAAAATAATCATCATGGCTAATGTATTCACGACGGCTGCCGGTAAAACAACAGAAACAAATAGCCCAACAAATGGTCCAGGTAATCCAACAATCAGTGCCGCTGTGGATAAAAAGATGGAACCAGAAATTAACGTACCAATAGCTGTTAAAATGAGGGCTCCGATATATGGACTTACCATGCGTCGAATAAGGACAAATAAACTATATACGATGAAAGCCGTTAACATTTTATCGACGACGTTAGGAAGAAAGCCTCCTGGAAAAGTGGACGTAATTCCCGAAATTAGCCCTGTTACAATTCCGAGTAAGAAAATATGGTTCGGTTTAGGGAACATCAAAATTCCTAAAAACATCATCGTAAGCATCATGTCCGGTTTCATTCCTAAAAAAATTCCCGGAACAATGGTGTGCAATACAGCACCAATGCCTACAAATAGGGATAAAATGACAAGTGTCTTCGTTTTCATTCCTCATCTCTCCTCTTCTTTTCTAAACTCTTCTCAATTCCCCTACTGTATCATTTGGACCAGTAGCGGGAATGTTACGGACATTATACCATAACCTGTTTTAAACAGAAAGAAATTTTCATAAAAAATAGGTGATTCCATTGAATCACCTGTTTTTTTATTCTTTACCTATGTGGTTAGCAATAGAAGAAGCGATGGCTTGTAAGTCATCAGGCGTATACGCATGGTTATTTGTTTTCCAAACAGCACCAAAGCCATCCCCTTTACCATAACGTGGGATTAAATGAAGATGGAAATGGAAGACGGATTGTCCCGCTTCTTCACCATTATTATTTAATAAGTTCATGCCGATAGGATGATACGTTTCTTTAATAGCATTGGCGATTTTTGGTACGACTTTGAAAAGATGTTGGGCAATTTCTGGTGTTAATTCATACACATTTTGTTTATGTACTTTTGGAATGACAAGTGTATGACCTTTTGTTACTTGGCTTATGTCGAGAAAAGCTAATACGTGGTCGTCCTCGTACACTTTCGCCGCTGGGATATCCCCTTGTACGATTTTACAAAAAATACAATCTTGCATGATCATAAGCTCCTTTCATTTAATATTGGTTAATTTTAATAATACGAAAAGTCGGAAAGAATTTCTAGGCGTACACATATAAAGGGGAGGATCCTCGAGTAGAATCCTCCCCATGAAGGGGTTGCTAAAACTGATGGGTTGTTTTATCCGTCTCTTTGATAAACACCTCATTTTTAAGAAGTGTTATAAGAAAAAGTTGGAGCTTATGACGATGTTCAAGCTAACCATCCCCTTATCGAGTATGGTACTGCTTTTTTACATTTAATGTCATTCTCCATGTAAAACGCCCATCATGAACAGGGCCGAATTACATGTGTTGTAATTGGTCTTTAACAACCACCCCGTTTGTTTATTAAGGTGAACCCCTTCACTCATTATGATTACCATTTATGAATAAGTCATTCAGGAAAATTGTGTGAAAATGAAAATTTGTTCTCCATCTGATACAATAAAATCAACTTACCTGAAAAGAAGGAGAAGTAGTTATGACGTTACTTTCCGTTCAACAGTTGACGGGAGGATATTCCGCCAAACCTGTGTTAAAAAATATTTCGTTTGAAGTAAAGCGAGGCGAAATGGTTGGGTTAATTGGATTAAACGGTGCTGGTAAAAGTACGACGATCAAACATATTATCGGCTTAATGCGTCCTCATCAAGGATTGATTACGATTAATGGTCGTTCACTCGAGGATCAACCTGACGAATATCGCCAACAGTTTGCCTATATACCGGAAACACCAATTTTATATGATGAACTAACATTAGAAGAGCATTTAAAGCTAACGGCGATGGCATACGGAATCGATGAGAAAGTGTTTGAGTCTCGGGTGATGCCATTAGCGAAAGCGTTTCATATGGAGAAGCGACTACGTTGGTTTCCTGCTCATTTTTCAAAAGGAATGAAGCAAAAAGCAATGATTATGGCGGCCTTTTTAGTACGACCTTCATTATATATTATTGATGAGCCTTTCGTTGGTTTAGATCCTTTAGGCATTCAATCATTGCTTCAATTTCTTCAAGAGGCCAAAAAAGATGGGACAGGAATTTTAATGTCCACACATATTTTAGCAACTGCTGAGAAACATTGTGATTCGTTTGTGATTTTACATAACGGAACCATTCGAGCAAAAGGGACGTTAAACGAATTGCAGGAACAGTTTGGCATGCCCAATGCAACATTAGATGACCTCTATATCCAATTAACGAAGGAAGATGGCGATAAGCATGTGGAGTGAACTATGGTCGAAACGGGTGCAATACGTTTGGTCCGACATTCGGAAATATGGTCGCTACATGTTCAATGACCATCTTGTTTTAGTTGTCTTCATTTTGTTCGGTGGACTACTGTTTTCCTACCAACAATGGACGGAAACGTTAGAAGAGAACTTTCCTGTTATTGTCGCTTTGGCCATTGTGTTGGCAACGGGTTTAACGTATAGCCCGATATACACGTTATTTGAGCCGGCAGATCAAGTGTTTTTACTTCCTGCTGAAAACAAAATGCGTCCATATTATTTGAAAAGTATTCAATGGAGCTTCATCATTCAGTCGTATATTTTATTTTTTCTATGGCTGTTTGTGCTTCCAATGTACAAGCAAATAGCAACTGTTTCTATCGGTCATTTTATCGGTATTTTAATCGTCTTGTTATTCATTAAAGGATGGAACCTTTTTGTTCATTGGAACGTATTAAAGTTACCGAACCATACGCATGTGTGGATCGATTCCATTGTTCGCTATTTGATAAATGGAATATTCATTTATGTTTTGCTGCACAAGTCTTTAATGGTGATAGGCGTTATTCTCATATTCCTGTTGTACGGTTGGTATTTTCAAAAAAGTACTACGAAATTGCCATTACAATGGGAACGACTTATACAACGAGAAGAAAAGAGAAAAATGTCCTTTTACCGATTCGCCAATTTATTTACCGATGTACCAAAGTTAAAAGGACAAATTAAACGTCGGAAGTGGGCTGATTTCTTTCTTCGCAATGTCCCTTTTTCGACTTCAAAAACGTACGATTTTTTATTTATTCGGATGTTTCTTCGGAACAATGAATATTTTTATTTAGTTGTGCGGTTGACAGCCATAGGTAGTTTTTTAATATGGTTATTCCGTGATATGGTGTTCGGACAAATGATTGTTGCTGTCCTGTTTATGTATATGACCGGGTTGCAGCTTCTTCCGTTATGGAGGTATCACCGCCAAGTATTATGGACATTTATATACCCAGTTCAATCGACCGTTCATATGTACTCTTATTTACGGTTGCTACGTACGATATTACTGATTCAACTCATCGTATTCGTGCTTGTTTTAGTGGCGACTGGTGCATATGCGGTTAGTGGGACGGTCCTTATTGGGCAAACCGTGTTGATTTGGATGTTTGTTAAGGTTTTTGCGAAAAAGCATGTGAAAAAACAAGAGGATAGGTGATGAATGCTGCATGAATGAGTGGGAACATCTACAGTCGGAAGTGAGCCGGTGGCGTTACAAACTTTTAAAACGACCGACGACGTTCGAACGATTTTCGAAGAAGACACAAAAAAAGGTGAACGAATTCATCCCTAATCGTGTTCACGAATTCATTACTGAGAGTATTAAAAAAATGGTCCAAGTGGTACTATTAGGAAATGAATATGTAACAAAGCCGTTTCATGAGCCCGTGTCGTTTGCTGAACGAGAACAGAAAGTGCTGGCAGCGAAAGAAAAGTATAAAAAGTTAGCAATCGTTGAGGGAGCGGGTACAGGTGCAGGGGGCATTTTGTTAGGTTTGTCCGATTTTCCACTGCTGCTCTCGATTAAAATGAAATTTTTGTTCGAAACGGCGGCCCTTTATGGATTTGACACGAGAGACCAAAAAGAACGGCTATTTCTTCTGTACGTGTTTCAACTAGCCTTTTCGAGTCAAGAACATCGGGCAAGAACATTGCAAATGATTGAAGAGTGGGAAGAGAAAAAAGAGGAAATTACCGATGTGGATTGGTATGTATTTCAACAAGAATATCGGGACTATATAGATTTTGTCAAACTCCTGCAATTGGTTCCTGGCTTTGGAGCAATCGTTGGGGCAGTAGCGAATAAACAGTTGCTCGATCATTTGGGGGAAACGGCAATGAATGCATACCGAATTCGTTGGGGGCAACAACTTCATAAATGATAAGAAAAAACCGCCATTGTTATATACATTGGCGGTTTTCGTATGAAAGCGAAAACCCCATTAGATTTATTCAAGGAGCCGGTGAGCGCTTATTCCTCGTCTTCTTTCACCATATAAGACATTTCCATAAATACTCTTTGACTTTCTATTAGTGGTTCCCTCTCATGGTGTGGTACGTAATGGTATTTCCCAGTTTCATCTTGTTCTCTTGCCTTCGAATTGTCGGCAAGTTCAATCTCTAAATTTTTTATTAACCGTTTTTTTAATCCTTCATCAAAGATCGGCCACATGATTTCGACCCGTTTTTCCATATTCCGAGTCATCATATCAGCAGAGGAGAGGAAGACGTCTTCTTTGCCATTGTTAAGGAAATAATAGACACGGCTATGCTCTAAGAAGCGCCCGACGATGCTACGAACGCAAATATTTTCACTAACCCCCTTAATTTGCGGCTTTAAGCAACAAATGCCACGAACAATTAAGTCGATTTGTACACCAGCGATGGAGGCTTCATACAGCTTCATAATGAGTTCTTTATCGGTTAAGGAATTCATTTTCGCAATAATACGACCGTCCCCATGTTGCTTTTGGTATTTTATTTCACGTTCAATAAGCGATATAAGATGTGAGCGTATGTCGTATGGAGCGACTGAAAGATAGTGAAAATTTGGTTTTTCTAAATATCCGCTAAGGTAATTAAAGAAATGAGTCGCATCTTCACCAATTTTCTCGTTTGACGTAATCAATCCATAATCAGTATACAATTTGGCAGTTTGATCGTTGTAATTTCCCGTACCTAAATGGACAAAACGTTCAATTTTTCCGTTCCTTCTTCTGACAACAAGCGTAATTTTACTGTGAGTTTTTAGATAAGTCATTCCGTAAATTACGTGGCAGCCTGCTTTTTCTAATTCTTTTGCCCATTGCACATTTTTTTCCTCATCAAAACGCGCCTTTAATTCGACTAATACGGTGACTTGCTTTCCATTTTCTACTGCACGCTTTAACGCGTTTATGATTGGGGAGTCCCCACTTACCCGATATAGCGTTTGTTTAATTGCTAATACATTCGGATCATCTGCCGCATCGGATACAAAGTCAATAACAGGTTGGAACGATTCGTACGGGTGATGGAGTAAAATATCTTTTTCAAGGGCCGCCACAAAAATGTCTTCATAACCAATTAAATCTTTAGGTGGTTGCGGAATCATCGTCTCAAACACTAAGTGTTCCTTCAACGAGATTAGGTCTTTGTAAAAGCTAAACAAATACGTTAAATCAAGCGGACCTTGAATAATATAAACGTCCTTTTCATAAATTTCTAATTCGTTTTTTAAAAAGGAAAGAGTTCGCCAATCAAGTCCTTTTTCACTCACTTCGAGACGTATGGCTGCTCCCCATTTCCGTTTCTTAAGCTCTTTTTCAATTTCTTTTAATAAATCACGTGCTCCTTCTTCATGAATCGTTAAATCGGCATTTCTTGTAATACGGAATTGAGTCACGGTATGTACATGATAGCCGTGAAACAGTTTGTCGATAAAGTAGGTAATCACATCTTCTAGAAGAACGTATTGATAAATGTCATTTTTGGAAGGAACCCGAATAAACCGTTGTAGGACAGCGGGTACTTGAACAATGGCCAATTTTAACCGTTGTCCCTCGAATTCATCCTCGTCCTCTAACATAACAGCTAAATTTAAGCTTTTATTCAAGAGCATGGGAAATGGTCGATAGGCATCGATCGCCATCGGAGTTAAAACAGGAAAGACTTGATTCGTGTAATATTTTTCTAAAAACGTTAGTTGTCGTTCATCGAGCTCGTCCAACGATAAAAATTCGATGTTTTCCTCTTTTAATTGAGGTAAGATAATCTGATTAAAGGCCTCGTACTGCTTAATAATTAATTCATGAGTTTTAATTGAAATTTTTTCTAGCTGTTGTTTTGGAGTGAGACCAGCTTTATTTTCAGGTTTATTAAAACCGGCTTTGACTTGGTCTTTTAGTCCGGCTACTCGAACCATAAAAAATTCGTCTAAATTAGATGAAAAAATGGATAAAAATTTTAATCTCTCTAATAATGGATTACGTTCATCTAATGCTTCTTCCAGGACTCGTTCGTTAAACGCTAACCAACTTAATTCACGGTTGTTGTAGTATTTCGGATGATCTAATGGTGTCCTCATAGAAACGTCCCCTTTTATGCTTGTAGTTTAAGTATGTTCTTTTGCAAATGTTAAAATGATAGTTGTTTTTAAATTTTTTTCTAGATGCTTCTTTTGTTTTTCAATCTGTTCGTATTCCCCTATCCAATTTTTTTGGCAATATAGATTTACATGTAAACCGTCATTTCCACGGGTAACGGATATGTCTTTTACTATTTGGCGTTTTGTGTAATTAAAACTATAAGTAAATTTAAGAAGCGATCCTAAAAAACGGATTTTTTTCAACTCTTCTTTTGAAAACCAATTCTTAAATGGAGTAACGTATTGTTTAAATATACGATTACTTTTATATGATGATAGAAGCGCTAGCTCAATTTTTTCTTTATGGGAAAGACCATTAATAGTTCGATTGGCCAATACATAAAACGTATGTTGACTGCTAGATTCTGAATCAATATATTCCCCTAGATGAAACGTATAAGATGCTCGTCGTAATAATAAAAGGTCGTCGTCCGTTAAGGAAAAAGGGATATAAGGTTGTAGGAAATAAAACATTTTCGTGCACAAATTGGTTGTATAGACGGCGTGTTTTGTATCAATTTGAAAGTCGTTAGCGAGCTCGAAAAAGCTTTCTTCGACAACATTTGGAAGAAGAGGGGGATCGAATGTTTTCGTCATTTGATCGTACATTATTCCTTCTCGAAGTCCTTTACGACTTAAAATAAAAGATGGAGCATTGGATATTTCCATTAGCACAAGAAACACGATAAGGGCTGGAACGATCGTATCGGCACGGTCTTTTGATAGTCCTTCAACTTTTTGTAATGAATCAAACGATAAGGAACTTAGGTAATCAATCATGTGGGAAATGTCTTGCTGAGTGAGTTCATATTGATGCACACTTGCGATTGGATAAGATTTTATCGCTTGGTCAATTTGAACCATGTTGCGGGCACTTCCACCAATTCCGACAATTGGAACGAATGTGGAGCGAATCCAATCGTGTGTGGTTAATTCATTGGTAATGAAGGTTTTTAATTGGTGAATTTCTTCATTCGTTGGGACTTGACCTTCGATAAAATCATTGGCGAGAGACAATGCCCCGAATGGAAAACTGTGATACTGAATGAACTTTCGGTCTTGGAATAACGTAATTTCTGTACTCCCACCACCGATATCAATGGCTATCCCGGTTTGGATGGAAGTGGAGTTTACAACCGAAAAGTACCCATAATACGCTTCTTCGTACTCGGTTAATACTTGAATCGTGAAACCCGTTTCGTTCCGTACGGTATCTATTATTTTCTGTTGATTTTTAGCTTGTCGAATAGTAGCGGTAGCGATGACTTTTAACTCATCTACTTGATAATTGTGAATGATCTCTTTGAAAATGGATAATGTTTCAACTAGTTGAGTCATTCCTTCTGTTGAAAAATAGCCATCGTTGGATAAATAATTACGCAGACGTGCAGCAATTTTTACGTTTTCGATTTCTTTAAAGGACCTGTAAGTTGAAAGTTCATAAATAACTATTCGAATGGTATTTGAGCCGATGTCAATAACTGCAAATGTTTTCATGAATAACGACCTCTTTTGTGGTATTTTATCGAGTGTTCGGGACACTTATAGTGGGTTTTATAGCAATAGTGTAGTAGTTGCGGCCACTTTTCGGTGAGATGTTGAAGGATTTGTATGCTTTTCGGTTATAAGCGGATGATAAAAGTCCCGGACATCTTAACATATTATCAATAATAATTTTTTAACTTTTCCCTTACTTTTATTATATTCTTTATATATGGTGCGTGTAAGTTTTTCCGGTTAGATAGTATCCAACATGAAAAAGGGCAATTTTATGACATTTTCTCTCGAATAGTTTCCTTTTTCCACAGGAAGGACTATAGTGAAATCAGTAATAACAGAGTAGGTTATGATGAAAAGGTCAAAGAACGATATGGTACAATATAATGAAGATGTTCTTTTGGAAAGGTGGAATTCATACTATGGTACGAAAGTTTAACGATACATTTTTACAGGCGGCTCGTGGGGAGAAAGTACCATATACGCCTGTTTGGTATATGCGACAAGCTGGACGCTCTCAACCGGAGTATCGTGCGTTAAAAGAGAAATATTCTTTATTTGAAATTACTCATCAACCGGAACTATGTGCGTACGTAACTCGTTTACCGGTGGAACAATATAATGTGGATGCAGCAATTTTATATAAAGATATTATGTCTCCATTACCTGCTATTGGAGTAGATGTTGAAATTAAATCAGGGGTGGGACCGGTTATCCATAACCCAATCCGTTCATTACAAGATGTAGAAAAACTAGGAGAAATTCATCCGGAGAAAGATGTTCCTTATGTCCTGGATACGATTCGTATATTAACAAAAGAACAACTTTCTGTTCCCCTCATTGGATTTGCCGGTGCTCCGTTTACGTTAGCTAGCTATATGATTGAAGGCGGTCCATCGAAAAATTATAACAAAACGAAAGCATTTATGTATGCAGAGCCAAAAGCGTGGTTTGCTCTTATGGACAAACTAGCTGATATGACCATTACATACGTGAAAGCGCAAATTCACGCTGGGGCAAGTGCCATTCAAATTTTTGATTCATGGGTTGGGGCACTGAACGTACCAGATTATCGTTACTTTATTAAACCGACAATGGAGAAAATTTTCACAGCTTTACGTGAAGAAAATGTACCGCTCATTATGTTTGGAGTTGGGGCTAGTCATTTAGCTCTTGAATGGAATGACTTACCGATTGATGTTGTCGGTTTGGATTGGAGATTATCTATTCGTGAAGCACGCCAAATGGGCATTCATAAAACGGTACAAGGTAACTTAGATCCGGCTATTTTATTAGCCCCTTGGGAAGTGATTGAAGAGCGTGTCAAAGAAATTCTTGACCAAGGAATCGAACAGCCAGGCCATATATTTAACCTAGGACACGGGGTATTCCCGCAAATTCAACCGACCACATTGAAAAAACTTACTGCGTTTATTCATGAATATAGTGCCGAAAAAATGAAGGCGTAAGAGGTGACTCACATGGCAAGAAGGAAAATGGGACTTCTCGTAATGGCTTACGGAACACCATATAAAGAGGAAGATTTAGAACGGTATTATACGCATATTCGTCATGGCAGAAAGCCGTCTCAAGAAATGCTGGATGAATTAAGAGAACGATATGATGCCATTGGTGGCATTTCTCCATTAGCCAAAATTACACTCGAGCAAGCCAAAAAATTAGAAGAGCGATTAAACGAATTACAAAATGACGTTGAGTTCAAAATGTATTTAGGATTAAAACATATTGAACCGTTTGTTGAAGATGCGGTGGAAAAAATGCACAAAGATGGAATCGAAGAAGCCGTATCGATCGTGTTAGCACCACATTTCTCAACGTTTAGCGTCAAATCATACAATGGCCGGGCAAAAGAAACAGCCAATAAATTAGGAGGACCTACGATTACTTCGGTTGAAAGCTGGTACGATGAGCCTAAATTTATTGACTACTGGGTCACAAAAATTAAAGAAACATACGCGTCTATGCCAGAAGAGGAACGAAATGAGGCCGTATTAATTGTATCAGCGCATAGCTTACCGGAAAAAATCTTAACGGTAGGCGATCCATATCCACAACAATTAGAAGAAACAGCGAAATTAATCACGGAAAAGGCCAACATTTCTGATTATGCGGTTGCATGGCAAAGTGCAGGCAATACACCAGAGCCATGGTTAGGACCAGATGTACAAGATATTACTCGGACTTTGTATAAAGAAAATGGATACAAAGCGTTTGTTTATGCACCCGTTGGCTTTGTCTCTGATCATTTGGAAGTGTTGTACGATAACGACATTGAATGTAGAGCGGTAACGGATGAACTTGGTGTTTCCTACTATCGACCGCCAATGCCTAATACGGCACCGGAATTCATTGACGCCATGGCTACAGTAGTAATGAAAACACTTGGAATGAACAAGTAATACGTTGATAAAAAGAAGGCGATGGAACGTGAATAAAAAACACATTGCAATCATTGGCGGTGGAATGACTGGATTGACTGCCGCTTATTACTTACAAAAAGAAATTCGAAACCAACAGCTCCCATACGAAATTACGTTAATTGAAGCGAATTACCAGTTAGGAGGAAAAATTCAAACCGTTCGTAAAGATGGTTTTGTTATAGAACGTGGTCCGGATTCCTTTTTAGCGCGGAAAACAAGTATGAGCCGTTTGGCACAAGAAGTTGGAATGGCCGATCAATTAGTCAATAACGCAACCGGTACGTCGTATGTACTAGTGAATGAACAACTTCATCCGATTCCAGAGGGAGCGGTGATGGGGATTCCGACGCATATAACACCTTTTGTGACAAGCGGATTATTTTCTATGACAGGAAAATTTCGAGCCGCTCTCGATGTCGTGATTCCTCGCTCAAAAGCAACCGGGGACCAATCGCTTGGGCAATTTTTCCGTCGGCGTCTAGGGAATGAAGTCGTCGAGAACTTAATTGAACCGCTGTTATCAGGAATTTATGCGGGAGATATCGATCAATTAAGTTTACAAAGTACGTTCCCACAATTTTATGAAGTGGAAAAGAAGCATCGTAGCCTGATTTTAGGAATGAAAAAAACGATGCCAAAACCTCGTTCAAAAGGGAAAGAGAAAAAAGGGATTTTCCTTACATTTAAAAACGGATTACAATCATTCGTGGAAGCGATTGAACAGCATTTAACCGACGTAACCGTGAAAAAAGGAATCAAGGTAACAAACGTAAAAAAAGATGGAAACACGTATCAGATCGAGTTAAATAACGGGGAAGTCCTGCAAGCCGATGGTGTCGTAATAACGGTACCGCATGTCGCCTTGACTACTCTTTTACCGGAACTTGAAGCGGTTCAAGAGTTTAAACATATGCCGTCGACATCGGTGGCCACAGTCGCTATGGCGTTTCCGAAAGAAGCGATTAAAAAACAACTAGATGGGACTGGTTTTGTCGTTTCACGCAATAGCGATTATACGATTACCGCATGTACGTGGACGCATAAAAAATGGCCTCATACGACTCCTGATGGGAAAGTCCTCCTTCGTTGTTACGTCGGTCGAGCAGGAGATGAAGCGGTCGTTGATTTATCCGATGAAGACATTACCCAAATTGTACTAGATGATTTAAAACGAACAATGGATCTGACCGCAAAGCCGCTCTTTACGATTGTGACCCGTTGGAAACAGGCGATGCCTCAATACGTAGTGGGACATCAAAAGCGAGTGGAAAAGTTAAAACAACAACTACGACAACAGCTACCTGGTGTCATTATTGCCGGCAGTTCATTTGAAGGAATTGGCTTGCCGGATTGTATCGACCAAGGAGAAAAAGCGGTACAAGAAATGTTAGCGTATTTAAAATCCTAGGATTAAAGCGAGAAGAGACGAATTCGTTTCTTCTCGTTTAAACTTTTAATGGATGAAAAACCTTCTGATTTATAAAAAAATTTTCGATTTTATGAGGAAAAATCAAACCTTATGAGCAAACCTTTTGCATTATGAGAAAAAAATCTTAATTTATGAGAAAAAAATCCAAGTTTATGGGAAAAAAATCCAAGTTTATGAGAAAAAAATTTAAGTTTATGGGAAAAAACTTCAAGCTTATGGGAAAATTTCCGATCATAAGAGAAAACCGCTACATTAATGAGCAAATCGTCAGATGAAGAAAGCCAGGTGCCCCGATTGTTATGAGAAAAATCAAATCTTACGAGCAAACCTTCTGCATTATGAGAAAAAAATCTTAATTTATGAGAAAAAACTTCAATTTTATGAAAAAAACTTTTAATTTATGGAAAAATAATCCTAGAAAAAAAGCCCTTGGCCAAATTTGTGCCAAGGGCTAACATTTATTGGAGCTTTTTCAAGTCGTCAATAATTTCATCAAATGGTACATCAGCATTACCGTTGTAATCTTTGACGAGCTCACCGTCTGCATTGATTAAAAAGAAACGGGTACCGTGAATGACTTGGTCATCGTTTTGAGGTTTTTTCACATATGTTTCAAATTGCTCATAAGCAAACTTTTCGATCGTTTCTTGAGAATAACCTGTTAAAAAATGCCAATTCGATAGATCGGCGTCAAATTTACTAGCGTATTCTTTTAAAATCTCTGGGGTATCTATTTCAGGATCGACACTAAAGGAAACGAAATGGACATTTTCTAGTCCTTCTTCTTTGACCATTTTTTGTAATTCACTCATATGAAAAGTCATTGGTGGACAAACCGTTTCACAATTAGTAAAAATAAAGTCAGCAATCCAAACCTTACCTTTTAAGTCTGCCAAACCAAATGGTTTACCATCTTGGTTCGTAAATTCAAAGTCTTGAATTGGTTCACCGTTTCCAAGTTCGGAATTACAAGCAGTTAAAAGCATAGTGCTGATGATGATAAATAAGCCAATTGTTCGTTTGGAAATTTTCATATTCATCCCCCAAATATAGAATCATTTCAGAACTATTATAGCGAAATGAACGTTGCTATGGTGGCTCCTAGTTAAATTGTTATCATTTGTCCATAATTTTTTCATAGTTTCCTCACAATTTCAACCCTTCTACCTTGTAAAGTGAAACTCTCCTCGTTTAATCACAACTTCAACTTGTCAATGATGTAGAAAGACAGTGTGCTTGATAGAATTCACTACCAATTGATGGACAAAAAATTGTGAAAAGAACTTCACAATGATTTCACATCTAAAAGATATAGTGACCTTGTAGAAACATAGAGGAGGAAAAAGTGATGAAGAAAGGTTGGAAATTAGGATTTGTCTTATTACTTATAGGTGGATTGCTTCTTGGATGTTCTGCAAATAACGACGAAACTGAAGATGCAAAGGACATTCATCCCATCGAAGTCACCATTGAGCTTCCTGAAAAAGGGGATGTAAATGAAGAAATTGAACTAAAAGCGATTGTTACACAAAATAAAGAAAAAGTGGCCGACGCCGATGAAGTAATGTTTGAAGTTTGGGAAGACGGAAAAAAAGACGAGAGTACGATGGTGGAAGGAACAAATAACGAGGACGGTACGTATACGGCACCGTACACGTTTGATCGTGACGGGGTATTCGTTGTCCAAGCACACGTAACGGCGCGAGGGATGCATAACATGCCAAAACAAACCATTACCATAGGAAATCCAACAAACGAAATGGCACACCATGACCAAATGGAAGAAGGGTTGTCTGTTCATTGGATGGAACCAGAAATGAATCCTGTAGGTAAACCGATTGAATTGATCGTTCATGTGAACAAAGACGGTCAGCCGGTTGAAAACGCAACAGTGAAATTTACCATTATAAACGAAGCAAACAAAGAAATAGCTAAAGTAGATGGTGAAATGAGTGCGATCGGTGAATATAAAGGAACAGTGACACTCGAACAAGAAGGACATTACAAAGTTTTGACGATGGTTCATAGTGGAGAAGACATGGTTGAAAAAGAAGAGATTCTGCACGTTGGTCATTCCCATTAAAGGTGAAATAAAAAGAAGGCTGTATTGTTTGAATGACAATGCAGCCTTTTTATATGAGGACTCATGAATGGCGAATGTTGAATAGAAGCGTCATTAATTAAGATTGGTCACGTTAAGACATTGATCGCATGTATTTCCGTAACATTCGTGTTGTTCTTCTATTTTTTCTCCACATTTAACACAATGCTTAGGGGGAAGGTTTTTAAAAAAATCGACAATGTTTTTAATCAATCTACTCACCTCCAGTGGACAAGGTGTTATATAACTGTATATCTTTTATTAAATTGTATTATAACAGAGTAAGGTTGGTCAATCATTTTTTTGAAAATACAAAAATTATGCGTGAAAGATAAAAATAAGGAAAGGTTTGAATCTTTTCGCTACAATAGAAGGCAAGAACGTGTAGTATCTTTATTAATGGAATCGCTATTTATAGGAACAAGGAAGATATAAGGAGGGGATGGATATGAAAGCCACCGTTATCGGACATTGGGGTGGGTATCCGAAAAAACAAGAAGCTAGTTCTGGATACTTATTAGAGCATGATGGATTTAAATTATTAGTAGACTGTGGAAGTGGTGTGTTATCCCATTTGCCAGAAGACGTTCAACCAGAACAATTAGATGCGGTTGTTCTTTCCCATTATCATGCCGACCATATAGCCGACATTGGGGTTTTACAGCACGCTTGCCTCATTCAAAAGCATCTAGGGAACGTACCAAAGTTGCCGCTTCCCATCTATGGACATACAAAACAGGTACAGGAATTTCAAAAGCTTACCTACAAGGACTTAACTAAAGGGATTCCTTATAATGAAAATGAACCAGTTATCGTCGGACCGTTTACCATTACGTTTTGTGAAACAATCCATCCGGTCCCATGTTACGCGATGCGAATAGAAGCAGCCGGGAAAGTCCTCGTGTATACGGCGGATACCGCTTATCACCCACGTCTTGCTTCTTTTGCGAAAGAGGCTGATGTTCTACTTTGTGAGTGTAATTTTTATGCTGGTATGAACGGCGCTAAGGCAGGGCATATGACGAGTACGGATGCCGGCAGGATGGCGCGTGAAGCACAAGTGAAACAACTTGTATTAACCCATCTTCCGCATTTTGGTGATATACAACAGCTACTTAAAGAAGCAGGCAGCATTTACGAAGGGCCGATTATGTTAGCGGAAAAAGGTTTAACCATGCATATGTAAAGGAGGAAATATAGAGATACTGTTTATTGATAATCAAAGAATCGTAAATCAATTTAGTGATTGAAGAATAAACCCTAAAGCATTTAGATCCAAACGAAACGTATTTGTTATTCATTTATTAATGAACTTTCTATTATTATAGGAAAAAAATCAAAACACCATTAAAGAAATTAATACGGATATGTAGAGAAAAATGGAATTCACGTCGTACGTCGTTTATCCAGTGGCGGAGCGGGATATTATGATTTAGGATCCGCTCTTTTTTTATTGGCGGTTATTGAATACAAAATTTTCTTTTTATATAATATATTTAGAAAATTTTACACAAATAATGAATGGTTATTCATTCATTTTAGAAAGGGAGGGTATTCATGAATTTAGCCAGTCAGTTGGAGAAAACGGCTCAAACGTATTCTCATAAAACGGCTTACTATTTTCAAGACAAACCTTGTACATATGGAGAATTAAACGAAGCTGTTTCGAAATTTGCTAATGGTTTATCCCAATTAGGATTAAAAAAAGGAGACCATATCGCCTTAATTGTCGGTAATTCACCACATTTTATTATTTCCCTATATGGGGCGATGCGCCTTGGGGTGACTGTTATCCCGATTAATCCGGTATATACGCCAGAGGAAATTCAGTATATCGTCTACAACGGCGATGTGAAAGCCATTATCACCTTAGACGTTCTACTCCCTGTCATGGAAAAAATCGTCCCTCACGTTCCATCCGTTGAGCATGTCATCTTATGTGAAACTTCCCAAGAAACCAACTGGACCACTTCTACATTAAACACTATTTTGAAAGCCTTTACAAATGTTTTGGCCCTAGGGGATTCCAAATTTGTCGATGTACCGATAGATAACGACGATGTCGCAGTCATTTTGTATACTTCAGGCACGACAGGAAAACCAAAAGGGGCTATGCTAACGTATAAAAACTTATATTCCAATGCGAAAGATGTCGCCGATTACTTACAAATGAGTGAGGACGATCGGGTTATTACGACGTTACCGATGTTCCATGTCTTTTGCTTAACGGTGGCTTTAAATGCACCTCTGTTAAACGGGGCTACGTTGTTAATTGTTCCAAAGTTTAGCCCAAAAGAAATTTTCCGACTAGCGAAGACTTATAAAGCGACCATTTTTACTGGTGTTCCGACGATGTACAATTTCTTATATCAGTATAAAGAAGGGGACCCAACGGATTTATCTACATTGCGTCTATGTATTTCTGGGGGGGCATCCCTACCAGTTGCATTATTAGAAAACTTTGAGAAAAAGTTTGGTGTCATCATTTCCGAAGGCTACGGCTTGTCAGAAGCGTCACCAGTTACATGCTTTAATCCTTTAGATCGTCCGCGAAAACCTGGTTCCATTGGTACATCGATTATGAATGTAGAAAATAAAGTTGTCGATGAACTTGGTCAGGAAGTGCCTGTTGGACAAGTAGGTGAGCTAATTGTTCGCGGACCAAACGTGATGAAAGGATACTATAAAATGCCGGAAGAAACGAATGCGACGATTAAAGATGGCTGGTTATATACAGGAGATTTAGCTAAACAAGACGAAGAAGGTTATTTTTATATCGTCGACCGGAAAAAAGATATGATTCTTGTCGGTGGATATAATGTATATCCGAGAGAAGTCGAGGAAGTGCTGTACCGCCATCCAGACGTCGTTGAAGCGTGTGTCGTAGGCGTTCCTGATCCAGCCTATGGGGAAACGGTGAAGGGCTATATCGTTTCTTCGAATCCAGGGTTAACGGAAGAGGGCATTATTCAATTTTGTCGTGAACACATTGCAGATTATAAAGTTCCGAGATTGGTTGAATTTCTTGATGAACTACCGAAAAATACGACAGGAAAAATTTTAAGAAGGGTATTAAAACAACAAGCAGCACAAGTAGAAGTAAAGTGATTCTAGTATTTACTAATTTCTTTTTATCTACTATTTTAAGAATATTCAAAGGATTTTCTCTTCTTTTGTCGAATTAAGGTGGTTGAACAAAGGGGAGAGGTGATGAGGAATGAACGTTGTGCTGCTTGAACAAAAACAGCATGTGGCGTACGTAACATTAAATCGTCCAGAAATGATGAACGCTTTTAATTACGATATGCTGTTAAAGCTCGAACAGGTAGTGGAATCCATCCGGATTAATCCGGATATTCGGGTCGTCGTCTTTACCGGTGCCGGAGAGCGGGCGTTTAGCGTGGGAGCCGATTTAAAAGAGCGGAAAACATTAACAGAACAACAAGTGAAGCGGAATGTGTATAAAATTGGAGAAGTATTTTCCGCTATTGATGACCTCCCTCAGCCAACGATTGCCATGATAAATGGATATGCGTTCGGAGGTGGCATGGAGTTAGCGTTAGCCTGTGACTTCCGTTTTGCTAGCAAACAAGCGTTGATGGGATTGACGGAAACGAGCTTAGGAATCATTCCAGGTGCCGGCGGGACGCAGCGACTTCCGCGCATCGTTGGGGAAGCAAAGGCGCTTGAGCTAATATTAACGGCGAAAAAAATGACCGCCGAAGAGGCGTATTCCTATGGGTTATTAACCGGAATAATTGAAGGTCATGAACTTTCAGATCAAGTCGATGTATTTGTGCAGCGTTTGCTAGCCAATGGACCGATCGCTGTTCAACAGGCCAAATTTGCTGTGAAACATGGAATGCAAGTAGATTTACAGACAGGTCTTCATTTGGAACGTAAAGCATATGAAATAACCATTCCAACCGAAGATCGTGTGGAAGCATTACGTGCCTTTGCCGAAAAACGGAAGCCAGTCTTTCAAGGAAAATAAGAAAATATAAAACGAGGCAGAGCGATGATCCGTTCTGCCTCGTTTTATTAATCCTCTGTGTAATAAATCATCATTTGACACATAATGGTTTCGTTGGTGCGATTTTCATACACGTGGTATACGTTTCCTTGAAAGTGCAAGGAGTCACCTTGATTTAACGTATAGACTGTTTCGTCAACAGTAATGTGCATCGTCCCCTTTATCATCGTAATATATTCTTCCATTCCTGGAGCATGACCAGTATTGACATAGTTACAACCTGGGTCAAGCTCAATAATATATACTTCAAACTTTTTTTCGGGGTCAAATGGGATGATAGGATAGACGCGATATTTTCCATCATCTTCGGGAATCGGTTCGTTTTCATGATGCCGAATAATGGTGACAGGTGCATTAGCTACTTTTAACAAAGAAGAAAAGGAAACTTTTAACCCGTTGGCGATTTTCCATAGAGTCGCAACCGTTGGATTTGACTCCCCGCGTTCAATTTGGCCGAGCATGGCTTTACTTACACCTGTTAGCGCGGATGTTTGATCTAAACTAAGGCCGCGGCTTTGTCGTAATGTTTTTAAATTTTCACCGATGGTTTGTTGAATTTTTTTCATTCGTATTCACATCTCCGCTTGTGTAATATAACGCACAAATGTATAATATAGTTTAATAGTCAAAGGAAGGAAATATACTCCTATTATACTAAATTTTTAATGGCAAATAGTTAATGGTATGAATGTAATTATTAACAATTTTAGGTGAGATTAGGGAGATGAGGTGAGAAACTGTGGAATTGCCGGTCGAACAAGTGAAGCGAAAGTCTGAATTTACGAAAGGATTACAGGCAGGGATTAGCATTGGGATTGGGTATTTTCCAATCGCTTTAACGTTCGGACTGTTAGCAAAATCGACTCATTTGTCCCTTTTGGACACCGTGTTGATGAGCGTGATCGTGTTTGCGGGGGCGTCCCAATACATTTCATTGAACTTATTAGCGGCTGGGGTTACCGGATTTGAAATAGTTCTGACGACGTTTATTGTTAATATTCGCCATTTGTTAATGGCGGCCTCTTTAAACGAAAAAATGGAAGAAGATGCCGTGTGGAAAAAGGCGCTTTATGCGTTTGGGATGACCGATGAGACATTTTCGATTGCCGCAACTCAAAAAGGAACCGTGTCATCAGCCTACTTTTTTGGAGTTATTTTTATAGCCTATACTAGTTGGGTGGTCAACTCGGCTTTAGGACATATCGTTGGGGCGAATTTGCCGTCTGTTTTGCAAGAAAGTATGACCATTGGTTTGTACGCTATGTTTATCGGTCTTTTAGTACCGTCAATGAAGCAAAGTGCCAAAGTGGTTCATTTAGCTATAATTGCTGCTTCCTTTAACTCGATATTTGTATTCAGCAATGTGTTATCCAGTGGCTGGGCAATCGTTTGTTCGACCATTTTGTCCTCCGTTATTGTAGAATGGATTGAACAATTTCGAAAAAAGGGGGTTAAGCTTCATGCAGACTAATTTGATTTGGGTCATTTTAGGAATGGGACTGGTCACGTATATTCCCCGAATGTTACCCTTTCTCTTGTTGAAAAACATGGAGCTCCCTGCGTTTTGGCAAAACGTGTTAAAAAATGTTCCTTACGCTACATTAGGTGCACTTATACTCCCAGGTGTATTATTTATTCAAGAGAGTATATGGTATGGTGTCGTTGGGGCCGCAACAGCCTTCGTATTAGCTTTTATCGAAATGAACGTAATTGTGGTTGTGCTTGGCTCAATCGGTATGTTAGCACTTGTTTCTATCATTTTTTAAAATGATTTGGTTTTCGGTCAGATTGCTTGGTTTCTGGCATTTTTTCACAAAGTATTGGGACTGTTTCTCAACTAGCCGGACACTTACACCTTAGACCTCTAGACACCTTTGACTTCTAGACCAATTCCTCAGCAATAGGAATGGTCTTTTTTTTATTGCTTGTTCTAAATAAATGATTTTGAACTACAAATAATAAGGAGAAGGACAGGGGGAGGGAATTCGATGGTCCGGAAATGGACGTTTTTTTCAATAGGCGGATATCTTTTATTTGTATTGGTTATGTATGCGTATATATTTCATTGGGCTAATACAAGTATTCCAGAATGGTATGAAGGGACAAGTGCGGACCCAGCAACATTTTTAAATGACCGAGAACTGATGTTAAGTGAGAAGTATTCTGCCATTCGAAACTTTTTATTTTTTTTAGCAACCCCATTTGAATGGTTCATTTACTTTTTCCTGATCATTTGGGGATTTTCACGAAAGTTTGAAGAGTGGGGGAAAAAAACTTCTCGTTTATCGTTTGTACAAACAGCTGTTTATTTGTTTTGGTTTTATTTAGTGGCAACGGTGATTACATTACCATTGAATTATATATCCTACTATTATTCGGTTCAATATGGTATTACAACCCAAACGTTTTCGCTTTGGATGAAGGATCAGTTAATCGATTTTTGGGTCAATTACGTCATTATGTACATTGTCGTTTTAGTACTTTATTGGTTAATGGCACGGTTTCAACAACGTTGGTGGCTCGTTGCTTGGATATTGTCGATTCCGTTTACATTGTTTCTTATGTTTATTCAACCGGTCATGATTGATCCGTTGTACAACGATTTTTATCCATTGCAAAATAAAGAATTAGAAAAGAAAATTTTAACGTTGGCAGAAGAAGCAGGAATACCTGCCAAGCATGTGTATGAAGTGAACATGGCTGAAAAAACGAATGCGTTAAACGCATATGTGACCGGAATTGGTTCCAACTCCCGTATTGTACTTTGGGATACGACGTTAAATCAATTAAGTGAGGACGAAATTTTATTCGTCATGGCGCACGAAATGGCTCATTATGTAGAAAAGCATATTTATTTTGGTATTGCAGTTTATTTACTATTATCGTTTGTCGGGCTTTGGTTAACTGCAAAATGGATGCGAGCCTTTATCACCAAATACGGAAAAACATTTCACTTGGAACACGTTCATCAATTGCGTACTTTACCACTATTCTTTCTTTTTACGTCCATGTTGCTTTTTGCGGTCAGTCCGTTATCAAACGCGGTGTCACGTTATGAAGAAACCCGTGCCGACAAGTATGCGATTGAGTTAACCGAAAATAAAGAGGCAGCGATTGGTACGTTTCAAGAACTTACGAAAGCAAGCCTAAGTCAAGTTCATCCACCATTTTTCGTGAAGCTGTTTCGCTATAGCCATCCGTCGATGTTGGACCGGATTATGATGATTGAAACGTATCCAATCGAAGATGATGAAGAATAATGAATAATAACCTTTTTTCCTTCTTGCTTATTGCGTGAAGGGAAAAAGGTTTTTTTGTGGTTTTTCTCATCGTCATGGGATTTAGAAGAAGTGTTATAAACACAGAAAAAGATGCCATATACATGGCATGAAGGAAAATGGGGGAAGAAAGAAGAATTAACCGAAACATTCCATAAGCTTAATGTATTGGGAAGAATAATGCATAAATGAAGCTTTGTCGTAGCGATCCAAAGAGGTATCGATTTCGTTGAGTAGGCGCTCTTTTTCTCTATTCAACTGTACTTCATACAATAGCGTGTCGATATAAATGTCCAAAACCGTCCGCTCTTTGTCTTTATTCCAGGTCATCGCACAAGACTTCATTAACTCTGTGTAAGACTTTTCATTTTTCATATCGTTCACCTCTGTTGACCTTTTTTCTATTATATGGTCAATTTGGTGATAAATCAACTGAAAATTTTAAATATTTTGATAAATTATTCTATGTTAAATAAATACAGACAATCTTTACCATTAATGGTACAATTGTAAATATATAGAAATAATAAAGGAGGGTTAGGAGTGCAAGAACGTCGAAGAATGATTGAAGAGTACGAAGTGAATCCACATACGATGTTGCTTTTTCCTATAAAATATGGATCAAAAATTTATACGGAAGTGTTTGAACTATCGGATCAGTTTTTATCTCCATTTAAACCGTTAGATATTGTGAAAAAAAGCTGTGAGTTTTTTGGATCCTCTTACGAAGGAAGGAGGCAAGGGGCAAAGCAACTCATCGGCTCTGGACACAAACCTCCAATCATCATTGATCCTCACACATCTATTTTTCTCTTTCCCACCATGTCTCCCTCGAAGCAGGAGTGTATTTGGATTTCCCATGAACACGTCGTTTCTCATGAGCGGCTAGATACCAACACGACAAGCGTTACGTTCCGGAATAAACAAACGTTTCGCCTTCCAGTATCGTACAGTGTTTTCAATTCGCAATTATTGCGCACGGCTCTTTTACGGACAAGACTTTCACAACGAATGGAAGAAATGGAGCGAAGAGCCCATTTTATCTACTTTCCAATGACCAAGACAAAAGCGGCAGAACACGTTCATCCGTATACGTGGTCTGTGGAGAAAAAACATTAGAAAGAAGCGTGAATGTTCATGCTTCTTTCCGTTTGTCGGTGACGGGAAGGTGTCGTTTATATAAATAATGGCGCATCAGTTCTTCGACTTTGTTTCGCAGTCGCGGGTTAAAATAATTATGATGCTCTTCGTATCCTTTGTACAAAAACAAATACATGGTAAACGTGTCGTCACTTTTTAACCGTTCCACTTTCATTTTATTTTTGTGCATATATTTTTTTACATCAGCCAGTTCTTGTTGGATGGCTTTCATCGTTTCTTCAATGAGTTCAATGTATGGTCGTTTTAACTTAAATGGCGCTTGCTCGATAATGGCTAAATCTCGGTTTAATACGGTTAACACCATTGGTAAATAAATCGCCTGTTCTAAAATATTTCGATCGTTTTCAGGAATTCGTGTCATACGAAGCTCCCCTTTTTCCTTAAGTATCGAACATCTGTTCGTGTATTTATTTTACCCCATTGAACAGAAATAAATCAAGTAATGGACATGGTAAAATATTTCCTTTTTTAAAAGGGAAAGCGACAATCTAGTCGAAAAATAAATGTAGGTATTAAAAAAGATTAGGAGAGAGGGGGGGAGTGTAATAAAATAGATTGCATATTTATGTATAATCTTGTAATATTATTCAAGTGAGGGAATTCATTTTGTTAGAGGGTGGTAAAGATGGAAGCGAGACGAATAAATTCAGTAGAAAATACAGGAGTAAAACAAGGCTTTTTAGCAAAGCAATACTTAAAATTTTTGTTGCCGTCGTTATTAGGAGTTCTCCTCTTCCTTGTTCCTATTCAAGTAAATGGAAAGGTTACGATTGGTCTAGGAGTGATGGCAGATTGGCTGCAGGTGGCCATTGCTGATTACATACCATTATTTATGACGGGTGTTATTTGCTTATCTGCTGCTGGGAGTTTCATCGTAAAAATAATTGATCTGCCTGCGATAAAAAAGAATGCATGGTTAACTAGCTTGTTTGATGTTAGTCCATTTTGGTTGACCTTACGAATCATCGGTTCTGTTTTTGCAATATTTACATTGAACGAAGTCGGCCCGGAATTTATTTGGTCTAAATTGACTGGCGGTGTTGTTCTCTTTGATTTAATCCCTGTGTTAATGGTTTGGTTTTTATTTGCCAGCCTTTTTATGCCGCTTTTACTAGAGTTTGGACTAATGGATTTTATTGGGACGATGGTTCGTAAGGTGATGTATCCGGTATTCAAATTGCCTGGACGTTCGTCGATTGATGCGATGGCATCGTGGATGGGCAGTGGAACCGTTGGTGTATTGATTACGACCCAGCAATATGAATCTGGTTATTATACGAAGCGTGAAGCAGCGGTAGTAGCAACCAACTTTTCAATCGCTTCCATCGCTTTTAGTTTAGTAATTGCCAAGTTTATCAAAATTGATGATATGTTTGTAGAATTTTATTTTACAGTTGTTGTTGCTGGTATCATTGCAGCAATTATTTGTCCGAGAATCCCACCGCTTTCATTAAAAAAAGATACCTACTATGAGCCTGTTGGAAAGCAAATCGATGAGTTTGTGCCAAGCGGTGTTTCCAGTTTCCGCTGGGCAATTGAAAAAGCGGTTGAAAAAGCAGAACAGGTAAAAAGTATTCGTCAAGTCGTTATTAAAGGGATGTACAATGTGGTTGATATTTGGTTTGGATTGATCCCGCTCGTGATGGCATTAGGGACAGTTGCCCTAATTGTTGCAGAATATACACCGATTTTTAACTATTTATCCTATCCTTTTGTTCCATTTTTAAATCTATTACAGCTTCCAGAGGCTGAAGCAGCTGCACCGGCGATGATCGTAGGCTTCGCTGATATGTTTTTGCCGGCTGTAATCGGAAGCGGGATTGAATCAGAAATTACACGATTTGTTATTGCCGTTCTGTCCTTAACCCAACTGATTTATATGTCTGAAATCGGAATTCTGCTCTTGAAATCCAAAATTCCGATTTCGTTTGTTGAACTGTTTATTATCTTTTTACAAAGAACGATCATTACGTTGCCAGTTGCTGCTTTAATGGCACATTTATTCTTCTTCTAACCATCATAACAAGATCAAATGGAGCTTTCTTTTTCGTGAGAGATTCGCACTCCAAAAGGATAGGTAGTTTCCATTAAAGCTAGTTTTTGCGACTTTAATTAGAACGAATTCGATAAATGAGAATACACTAGGAGGTAATCATCATGGGTAAAGAATGGAGTTATCTTATCGAAAAAATGTCTAATCTTTTAGCACCAAGTATGGCAAAGGACCATCCGAATTTGCCAGTCATAAAAGAAGAGGGTTGCTATTATTACGGTATGGATGGAAAAAAATATTTAGATTTTACGTCAGGAATTGCCACAACCAATGTTGGTCATCGTCATCCAAAAGTCGTACAAGCCATTAAAGATGGTGCCGATCAGCTGGCGCATGGGCCTTCAGGTGTCATTATCTATGAATCTATTTTAACGTTAGCTGACCGATTGGCGAAAATATTACCAGGAAATTTGGATTGTTTCTTTTTTGGTAATAGCGGTACAGAAGCGATTGAAGGAGCGATTAAGTTAGCGAAACATGTGACACAGCGCCCCTTTATAGTTTCGTTTATCGGATGTTTTCACGGGCGCTCAATGGGAGCGTTAAGTGTCACAACTTCAAAAAGTAAATACCGTAAATTTTTACAGCCCACGGGTTCCTATCAAATCCCTTATGCCGATACAAGGGAATGCCCTGAAGGTGTGGATCCCGAAACGTATGTAGTGGAAAAGTTGGAAAAAGATTTTCAGCGTCTGTTTGACCACCAAGTCACACCTGAAGAGGTTGCTGCTGTTATTGTTGAACCTGTATTAGGTGAAGGGGGATATATTGTTCCGCCAAAGGCATGGCTGAAAAAACTGCGGGAAATTTGTGACCGCCACAACATACTTCTTATTTTTGATGAGGTCCAAACAGGGTTTGGACGTACAGGTGAATGGTTTGCTGCCCAAACGTTTGATGTTGTTCCAGACATTATGGCGATTGCGAAAGGAATTGCCAATGGTCTTCCGTTAAGTGCAACGGTTGCTTCAAAAGAATTAATGAAACAATGGCCGTTAGGCAGTCATGCAACAACATTTGGCGGTAATCCAATTGCATGTTCAGCAGCCCTTGCTGTATTAGATGTGATTGAACAAGAAAATTTATTAGAAAACACGAAAAAAATGGGTGCATATGCTGTTGAGAAATTGAAGGAATTAAAAGAAAAACACCCTGTCATTGGTGATATTCGTGCGATTGGATTGATGATCGGAATTGAGATCATTGACCCGAAAACAAAAAAACCAAATTCAGACGGTTTATTTAGAATATTAGATTTGGCATTAGAAAAAGGTGTCCTCTTCTATTTTTGTGGAAATAAAACTGAAGTCATTCGAATGATACCACCATTAACCGTAACGAAAGAACAAATTGACGTTGGCTTAAAAATGCTTGATGATGCGTTGACAATCTACGAGGAAGAAATTGGAATATGTGTATAAGAAAAAACATCGATCATATACTTTTTCTAACAAAGCGCATATCCATAACGGAATATAAAGTTGACAGTTAAATGTCGGTTAATCAGAAGGAATCAGTGCTTAGAAAGCTCTGGTTCCTTTTTTCTTCTTATTGTTTTGCGAAAGGCTTTCAAGATAAGAAAGGGAAATCATAGCTTCACTTTGGCAATATTGTTTTCATCGTTCATAAACAATGTCGACTTGCCAATTTTGATAATCAGCTCGTGCGACTTTGTTTTGAAGATTCGTGATGAGGAAGAGTTCGTCAAAAGAAACCTAATATGGAAGATAAAAGGAAGTCGAGTCTGGAAAAATAGGTCAAGACTATGGAAGGTGTGAAGAAGTTGGATGAGTCATCACAGTAGAAGGTAATCCGGGTTTTTCTGAGTTATCGAGGGGAATGAGACAGGAATTGCTGCTTTATTAGAATTGACAGTCATCAAATATCTTTTTACCTCCACTACTAAAAAAATAAATCAAGCAGTGGATATAGTAAAATATAAAAAAAGGGAAACGAACAACCGAGTCGAAATGTATATGGGTAAAAGAAAGGTGGAATGTAGGGTGAAGAAGCGCTGTGTCGTAGCGGAAGATTTATACCGAATCAAAAGTGTAACCGATCCGCAGTTATCGCCGGACGGAAAAGAATTGCTATATGTCCAAACAACAATGAATGAAGAGAAAAACGAATACCAGTCGCACATTTTTTATATGGATTTAGAAGCTAGAGAAAATGTTCAATGGACACATGGAGAACACCGGAATATGACTCCTCGTTGGTCACCAGATGGGAAAAAGATTGTTTTTGTTTCGAATCGCACAGGTAAAAATCAGCTCTTTTTGTTACCGAAATATGGTGGAGAAGCGAAACAGCTTACGTTTTTTACAAATGGGGCTCAACATCCTGTCTGGTCTCCGTGTGGAACGAAAATTGCTTGTTCCATATCCATTAAAGAAGGCGAATCGATAGAGGAAGGTCAGGAACAAGAAAAAGAGCTTCAACCTATTGAAGTCGAATGGATGAAGTATAAACAAGATGGACTGGGAATGGTGGATGGCAGTCGATCGCACATTGTCGTCATCGATATCGAAACTGGGGAAGTAGAACAAATTACGGAAGGTGATACTGACTTTCGCCTCCAATCATGGTCACCAGATGGACGATACATAGCGTATGTAGCTGATCAATCAGAAGATAAAGATGTATCGTTTCATGAAGACGTCTATTTGTACGACCGTAAAACGAACACCCATCGGAAATTGACAAATACGTCTGGTTTTTACGACGGAGTCACCTGGTCGAAAAATGGTCAATACTTGACGTTTATCGGTCATCAACGCGAGTTTGAAAACGCAACACTTTCTCGCATTTGGTTGTACAATTGGGAAAACGAAGAACTGCAATGTTTTACAAGTGAATTTGATGCACCGGTAGGAAACTATTTATTAGGTGATGTCCAGCAAGGCATTGTGACACCTGGGGTTTTATGGGCGGACGACCATCATAGCTTTTATTTCATGGCGACTGATCGTGGAAATACGGGCATTTATTACGGTAGTTGTGCGGGAGAAATTTACCCAGCCTTACTGGAATCTCAATATGTGTACGGTTTTACGTTAGATGCGGCTCGGCACCGTGGAGTCGTAGCCATCAGTACTCCGACGGATCCAGGAGATTTATACTTCATTGATTTTACAACGGGTGAAAAAGAACGCTTGACCAACGTCAATAAAGAATGGAAAGAAGAGGTGTTATTGTCTGAACCGGAAGATTTCGAATACGAAGGTGCTGAAGGATGGACTATTCATGGGTGGCTTATGAAACCCGCACGTTATAAGGAGGGAGAAAAGTATCCGCTCGTTCTCCAAATTCATGGAGGACCGCATATGATGTACGGATTCGGATTTTTCCATGAATTTCAATTGCTCGCTTCTCAAGGGTATGCCGTATTGTATGTGAATCCAAGAGGAAGCCATGGGTATGGTCAAACGTTTGTAAATGCTGTGCGGGGAGATTATGGCGGAAACGATTACGTCGATCTCATGAAAGGTGTGGATTACGTGTTATCCCGTTATTCGTTTATCGACGAGGAACGATTAGGTGTGACAGGTGGAAGCTACGGTGGGTTTATGACGAATTGGATTGTCGCTCATACCAATCGATTTAAAGCTGCGGTCACGCAACGATCGATTTCCAACTGGATCAGTTTCTATGGGGTAAGTGATATCGGCTATTATTTTTCTGAATGGCAAATTGGCGGTGACTTAGACAATATGGAAAAGCTATGGAAGCATTCTCCGCTCGCATATGTAAACAATGTCGAAACGCCGCTCCTTATTTTGCATAGTGAAAAAGATTTCCGCTGCCCAATTGAACAAGCAGAACAATTATTTATTGCTTTAAAAAGGAAAAAGAAAGTAACTAAGTTTATCCGCTTTCCGGAATCGAATCACGATTTATCTCGAAGTGGAAAGCCGTCACTACGCATCAAACGACTTCATTATATTTGCGAATGGTTTCAACAATACCTCGTACCAAAAAAATAATTTTTTGCGTGAATTTTAGGTAGAAGTAAAAGGTAGATGAGGCCATCGAGTGAAAAATATGTAAAATTTTTTGACAAGAGACTCTCATCTTGTTTCTCTAGAATGGATCCAAATAATAGCTAACAAGGCATTAAAAGTGAACAAACTCGAAAACGGCTTGCATATGGAACAGAATGTGGGTAGACAAGAAATGAATTTATAACATAAACGCTGAACCATTCCACTGAACATCTTCTAGTTGATTAGTAAAGTCGAAATTAGGTATACTTTTGGATATGGTAGGGTACTGCTTTCTCTTAAATTTTTGGCCTGAGAATACCCTGCCTTTTTCTTTTTCGGCTACTTATTTTCTTTACACAAACTTTTATTCATCTTCCTTTAGTGTACGATTATCAATAAGTTAAGGAGTAACAACATGAAACTGTTTAAATCACAGATTTTTTGGAAAATTTATATCATTACTCTAGCCATTATATGTACACTTTTAGGTTTAATGTTTATCGTATCACGTATGATATTGCCGGAAATTTCAAAGGAACAATATCGGCAAATTACCGATAAAACGGTTTTGCGCATGAAAGATCAAATTACTCTCATTGCGAAAGACCTACAGAGTCTTGAGAATTATGTTCAGACGAATGAACATTTTAAGTCGAATGATTTTGACCAACTTTTTAAAGGGTTAGAGACGATTATTACCGTTTCCCCTTATATTGATAGTGGCACCGTTTTGGATACAAATGGATATGTACGAGCGTTTTACCCCAATGACCTTAAACATTTACAAAATTATAACTTAAGCAAGCGTGAATATTTTCAGGAAGCACTTAAAACAAAAAAAGTTTATTTTAGTGATGTAGTGTCCGCAGATACAGGACGATTTTTGCTTGTTGTTTCAGTTCCTGTTTTAGACGACCGTAACGAAGTCGAACGAGTCGTCAATTTATCGTTGCGTATTGAAGATAATGAAATTTTTCAATCTATATTTCAAAGTTTTAAAATCGGGGATAACGGGTACACGTTTATTGTCGATAGAAACGGAAAAATAATATCTCATCCATCAAAGGAACGAATCGGGGAGGACGTAAGTCAAAACCTTGTCGTAAAAAAGGTATTGGAAAAGAAATCGGGGTATCAAGAAGTTTTGAACTCAAAAGGTACTTGGTTTTTTGCTTCTTTTGAACATATCCCGATTTTAGATTGGGGAATTGTCGCCCAAATACCGGTTGATGAAATTTATCAGCCATACTTAACATTTCAAAAATCATTGTGGACGATTTCGCTAGTTACTTTTATTGTTTTATCTATTTTGACGGCTTTATATGCAAGGCAAATCATACATCCAATTCGTAGATTATATCTTGCGGTGGATCAAGTGGCGAAGGGAGATTATAATCAACGAATCGAGAAAATTGATAATACAGAAATCGGACAACTCTCCAATCGTTTTAATGAAATGATTCATTATATTCGCCGGTCGAAAGCGAATTTACACCTTAAAGAAGAACAATTGAAAGAACAAAAAGAATATCTCCGAAAAATTATCGATATGAATCCAAGTTATATTTATGCTATCGACAAGGAAGGTAAATTTACCCTTGTAAACGAGTCATTTGCTAAACTTTTAGGAACAGAAACGCAGGATCTTCTCGGCAAAAAGATCGATGATTTTCAGTTTCATATAGACTCTAATCTAGTTCGAGTTTGGGAAGAAATTGAGACAATAAAGGAACGCTTTGTTCTTGAAGAAGAGTTCAAGGATCAAGAAGGGAAGATTAGGTGGATAGAAACAGTAAGACTGCCAATTTTCTCTCCAAACAGGGAAATCGATCAAATCCTATTTGTTTCCACAGATATTACAGAGCGTAAACAGGCGGAAGAGTTATTACGAAAATCGGAAAAGCTCGCGGTTGTAGGGGAGCTGGCCGCAGGGGTGGCCCATGAGATTCGAAATCCGTTAACTTCTATCAAGGGTTTTATGCATCTTTTAAAAGAAGAATGCGAAACACATAAACATTATTTTGAAATTATGGAATCTGAATTGGAGAGAATTAACTTTATTGTGAACGAATTTTTGATGCTAGGGAAACCACAGGTAATGAATTTTCGGCAGAAAGATGTTTCCGATCTTTTAAAAGATGTGATGACCTTACTTGAATCACAGGCGATCTTAAATAATGTTAAAATGATTTCCGAATTTGAACCTAACCTCCCTCTACTATATTGCGATGAAAATCAATTAAAACAAGTATTCATAAATATTATTAAAAATGCCATAGAGGCAATGCCAAATGGTGGAAAGGTCAAGATTCAAGCCAAAAAGAAAGAAAATAATCTTGTTATTCGCTTTATTGATCAAGGGTGCGGGATACCTAAAGACAGAATCGCAAAGTTGGGAGAGCCTTTTTATAGTACGAAGGAAAAGGGAACAGGTTTAGGGTTAATGGTAAGTTTTAAAATTATCGAAGCTCACAAAGGAAGAATTAAGATTGAAAGTGAAGTAGGTCAAGGAACTACTGTGGATCTTAGTTTTCCAATCTCTTCATCTGTCGTGGAAAAAGCATACCCCGATTTTTATGATAAAGAGAATAGAGAAAATCAAAAGTAAAATACCAAAAGGTAAAAGGCGCGAGGAAAATTCTTCGCGCCTTTTAATTGGTGCCATTTAAAAAATCAGATTCATCACCACATTTTGTGATTTAACCCAAAAAATAAGGAAAACACTCACGAATTCCTGGCAATAATGTTAGCGTCACTTAACATAACAGGAGGTTCTAAAGTGTTTTCCGTATCACTAGATTTGCCAGAATTTGAAGTTGTTAAACAAGTGTTTCTTGAAGATTGCAATTTGTTACATGTTGAGAAAAATACTACAGAAGAACGCTGTTCTTACTGCGGTTTTTTTTCTAGTCATGTCCATGACTGGCGGACAAGAAAGGTTCGTGACTTGTCCGTATTAGGTAAGCCCCTTTTCTTATTTGTCAGAGTGTATAGATACCGTTGTCACAACTGTAATGAGGTATTTTCACAAACATTTGAATCTATCAGTCCTAATAAGCATCAGACCAATCGGTACAGAGAATATCTGTACGAAATGTGCATTGGCTC
>JACDOC010000015.1 GCA_017656295.1 Bacillus sp. (in: firmicutes)
GATGAGGTGAATCCAGCTTTGAATAGCCTGGTTTCCTGGTGCGAGAACCATGCGTGGAGAGGCTCCATGTCAAGCTAAATGAATAATAGACAATATACCATAAGAAAAAGGGAGCAATTACCTTTTAAGGATAATTACTCCCGGGGTTTTTTAAACTTCCACTTTTTTGGGGCTAGACCAGAACTCCGATAGGTTTTCTTATTTCGTTATTCCATTCGGCAAATATCAATTGGACAATTTTCGCAATCGATTTCGCGTTTTAAAAATTCGAGGTCATGGACAATGATATGGCCGTTTTTGATAGAAACAATGTTGTTCTTTTTTAAGTCACCTAACATTCGATTAATGACCTCACGGGATGTCCCACATAAATTCGCTACCTGTTGATTGGTTAACTTAACATCGATAAGCATTCCATCTTCTACTTCTTTTCCAAAACTGTTAACAAGTCGGATAAGCGTCGAGAAAAGGGCTCCTTTTTTACCGTGTAATATCAAGTCCCGAAACTTCGATTGTTGGCGTCTATTTTGCAGTTGTATCCATTTTAACCATTCAAGGGTAAAGGAAGGATCCGCTGCTAACGCTTCTTCGAATTCGGTTTTTGGTAAAACAAAGACTTCCCCATCTTCCAGCATTTTTCCGTTTAACGAGTAGGTTGTAGACGGACAAAATAATGTAAACTCACCGATAATGTCTCCTGATTGGCAGATTTGTAAGGACAATTCTTTCCCATCAGGGATGACTTTACTAATTTGAATTTTACCTGTATGGATATAAAATAACTCCTCTACCGGCATCCCTTCTTGAAAAAGATACTTCCCTTTCGCATATTTCCGACGAACATTTTTTTGATGAAACAATTGTTTTACTTTTTCAGTCACTTGCTCATACATGACTGATCACACGCCTTTTTAAAGATATATTACCATATTTATTCAACTATAAAAAGAGAAGAACAAGGGGGCCGACAATTAAACAATACACGGCAAAAATAATTAAGTTTCCTTTCGCCATCACGTTCATAAACCATTTTAAGGAAAAATAGCTGGCTACTAAAGAGCTAAAAAATGCAAGGACATATGGAACAAATAAGTCGTGTAAGTGTGGATCGTTGACTAAATCACTGATGCTTAATACCATTCCTCCTAAGCTAACCGGGATGTATAGAAGAAAGGAATAACGCAGCGCCGTTTCTTGTTTCATTCCCCGGGCCATCGCCGCCACAATCGTAGCACCTGAGCGACTAATTCCAGGAATTAAGGCAACGGCTTGGGCGAAACCGACAATAAGAGCATCTTTCAACGTTAAGTCGCCATCGTTTTTTCGTCCTCTTAAGTTACGAATGAGATAAAGTGCTATACCGGTAATAATTAACGATATTGCCACTGTTCGAATATTGGATAGATGCTCTTTAATCCAATCGTCCAATAAAATGCCTAATACACCGGCTGGGATCGTACCCACGATTAAATAAATAATAAAGCGAAAGTCCGTCTTGGCATGTTCGTTCTTCGTCGTTAAATACTCCCATCCGTTACTGATTAGCCGAATTAAGTCTTGGCGGTAAATGATTAGTACCGCTATTAACGAAGCGGAATTCACCAATAATTCAAAAGTGAAGTTTTCCATCGTAATACCGAAGATATGTTGTGCGAATTGTAAATGGCCGCTGGATGAAATTGGAATTGGTTCGGTAAACCCTTGAAAGGCGCCCAGTAATAAATATTTGATTAAGACGTACAGCTTTTCCATATCCATAAGGAATTTCCTCCATCATATGTTTGTACCATCTCATTTAACACTACACATTCCAGTTTTGTAAAGATACTTTTTATTACATATTTTTTTCATTTTTTCAACTTGTTTAATGAATGATGAACTTTTAAAAAATGGGCAAGATAATGGTAAGGAGGTGGTTGTGGATGGGTCAACGTCATCAATTTCGTCCTGGTGAAAAAGCCCCCAACAACGGAACGTATATTGAAATTGGAGAAACAGGAAGTAATGTAAAAAATCCGAAAAAAATTAAGCTCAAAGCGGGAGATGAATTTCCAGAAGCATCGAATCATAACCGCCACTGGACATATATGCGAAAACCTTAAACAAAAAGCGATTGTCTCATAACGACAATCGCTTTTTATTAATGCTTTTCTACAGGGTCGTTTGGTAGAATGGTTGGAACGACATAAATTAGTACAGTAGCAATCACGGCTAATAGGGCTCCAGTTTCAAAATGGTATTCAGCCCCCATCATAGAACTAACTACGTATGAAAGCATTTGTACTAATAAAAATGCCCAGAAAAACGTTGCTAAATAACGCACGATTTTTCACCTCAATTCTAAAAGTAAGCTATGTACGATACCGATTGAAATTGAAATACATATCTTTTTTCATATTACCATAGATAATTAAAATTTTAAATGATTATCCAAATAAAATGAAACCCCTTTCAGCATTGAAAATTAGGTCATTCTCCCATTCAATCTTTATTTTACTGTCATACGTTATTTAAGAGGACTCTGTCAAAGAGGGGATTTTCATATGGAACAACGATCATTTCAATTACAAGGACAATGGTGCAAGATTCATTATCCAGAGCGGCCAAACGGGTTTGCCGTTTTTATTCTTGGGGACGGGCACCATTTTGTTGAACAAAAGGATAGCTTTTGGACACAGCATTATGGCAGAGCGTACCTTCTTGAGGAGTTAAAACAAGAAGGTTACCTAGTTTTTTATTCTCATCTATTTGGAAAACATTGGGGAAGTAAGCGGGCAGTTGAATTTGCTGTTCAACTATATCATTACATTTGCCAAAAAGAAATCATTAATCATAAAATACACATTTTAAGTGAAGGAATGGGTGTTTTAGTCGCTAAACAATTAATGGAACGAATCCCCGGCCAAATAAGAAGCATGACGTTGTTACAGCCATGTTTGTCTTTAAAAAAATATATACGTCAAGAAAAGAAAAACAAAGTCTTTTATAAAAAATTAAAGCAAGAAATGGCTGCTGCTCATAAAGTACCGTTGGAACAATGTGAACAAATCATCAATGACGAGTCGTTGAATATTTTGATGAATACCAATATACCGCTTCAATTTATTCATATTTTAGATCATAGCCGCTATCAACCACAAATGGAATTGTCGAGAAGAATTAATATTGTCCGTAAACAAAAGGGGAAATCCATTGAAATTCAATATTTACTGCCAGAAAAAAGAGGAATGGTTGGACGAAAAATGATTCGGTTTTTTAAAAAAAATGAGAAGGTACTATAAGCCATTTGTTTTATCTGACCTTCTTCATGCATACGATACAAAGAGGACATTTGTCAGAGGAGGGTCATAATGAATCAGGCAGTAGTGATGGCAGCAGGGCAGTTCCTCGGATTTGAAATATGTAAAGCATTGTTAGAGGAAGGATATGAAGTTGTTGGATTGGATGATATTTGTGAAGAGAACCGGGGGTTAATTGAACAAAAATGGTTGGAAGTAGGGAGGAATGCTAATTTTTCAGCTGGAACAATGGACGAAAGGGAAGTGTGCCTCACGAAGCCAACCTTTATTTTTTTACCGATTTTTGACTATTATTTTCACCATGACGTTTATTTTCAACGGTTACAACAAATCCAACACAACGTGTCCCAATGGTCATTACCACCAAAAAATGAGTTCATTTTTATCCTCCCTACTCAAATGTTATATGAGCGTAATGAACGAGTAGAAGACGTAAAAGAAGTTTTACAGAAAATGAAAACGTGGATGGAAGAAAAGAGATATAAGATAACTGATTATTACGTGCCGACGGTTTATGGACCCTATCAACCGGAAGTTTTTCTATTTCATCAACTTTTGAAGAAAAATTTACATTCTGAACCATCGAATATTGAATTTATGGATGATCCATCCGATGCGATTTATGTGCAGGATGCAGCCGTTTCCATCATTCAACACGTATTATCGGGGAAAAAGGAGGAGAAAGGTCCATTTCTTCTTTCGAGCGGTGAAAAAAATCGCTGGAAAAACATTATCCATAAAATCACGTCCTATACGAATCAATATTTGCTCAAAGAAGAGAGGAAATATCCACTTACAGTAAAACAAATACCTATATCTCAACAAACCCCTTTAGAAGAAGGTTTGGAGCGACAGGCTGTTTGTATACAAAACTATCTGAAGTGACAGGAATACAAATGCCTCTTTTCATGTTATCGATTCAAGGGTAGAATAAAAGAGATTGAGAATCCTAGGGAAATATACGAAATTTTGGCTGTAACATCCCCTTTTACCTGTAGCAATGGAAAAAGGAGTTGCTATATATGATGAAAAAAATAATCGGAATTGCACTTACGCTCCTCCTTCTTACGGCTTGTTCCTCGATACAAGATCAATCTAACTTAACAAAAGCAGGATTACTCGTACCTGATACGATCAGTGATCAAGTGTGGGGAACAAAAGGGTATAAAGGAATGTTAAAAATTCAATCGAAATATAATGTTGATGTATTTTATAAAGAAGGAATGAATTCCAAAGCTTTAGTGGAACAAGCGGTCAAAGAATTTGACCAAAAAGGGGTTAATCTCATTTTTGGTCATGGAAGCGAGTATGCAGAATATTTTAACGAAATAGCTAATGAATATAAACATATCCATTTTGTCAGCTTTAACGGTAATGCGACTGCTTCAAATACGACGAGCCTTCAATTTAAAGGCTTCGCTATGGGGTATTTTGGTGGAATGACCGCCAGTCACATGTCCAAAACGAAAAAAGTGGCCGTTTTAGCGGCATTTGAATGGCAACCAGAAGTCAAAGGTTTTATTGAAGGGGTACAGTTCCAAAATAGCGATACCGAAGTTATTGTCACTTACACGCATAATTGGGATGATGTTGGTATCGCACTTGAAGCATTAGAGGAAATGATTGCAAAAGGCGTAGACGTCGTCTATCCCGCAGGTGATGGCTTTAATGTTCCCGTCATTGAAAAGCTAAAAGAACAGGGGTTATATGCCATTGGTTATGTGTCCGACCAATCGGACTTAGGAGAAACGACTGTGCTAACTAGTACGGTACAACATATTGATAAATTATATGAATTAGTCGCTGAGAAGTTTATACAAGGGGCATTAGAGCCAGGCAATTTACAATTTGATTTTCAAGATGGAGTTATTTCCATGGGGAAATTCAGTCCGTTAGTTGACAATGAATTCAAAGAGCAATTAAATAAATATATCGACCAATATATAAAAACTGGGCAATTACCGGATGAACAACCTATGGAGGGATCGTAATGTCACCAGACAAATCAATGGAATTTATGCAAATTGCGATGAAATATTTACCAGAAGCGAAAGAGAAGTTGGATGAAACAGGGATTGAGTTAACAATGGAAATGCTTCAACCGTTTATGGAGTTATTTATGAAAGTGATGAATGAAGCATATGAACTTGGTCGTAAAGATGCTTTACATGAAGAACAGTAAGCTTGTCGTATATCGGCAAGCTTTTTTAGTGGATATTTAAAATAAAGGTTCTACCCTAAAATAACTGTTGATAACTTTTGCTGTTATTTTATTCATCGATGTGCCAATGGCAATTGGCATGAATGTCAGTTAAACGATACTGTTGATATTCATACATTACGCTTGTGGCGGACGCTTTCCGCGGGCAAGCCGCTTCCCTCGCTACGCTCAAGTAAGGGTCTTGCGGCTTCTTGTTCCCGCTGGAGTCGCCGCCGTGTAAATAACTTGCTAAAAATCAACAATGACATATAACATAGCCTAAATAAAAAAATCCATTCTGTAAATAAGAATTGTTTAGACCGAGGCGATGATCATGGCACTCATTCAAAAACTGAAGCATTTTATCGGAGGAAGAATTATAAAAACGGCCCTATCCGTGTTTTTAACGGCACTCATTTGTAATTGGCTACATATTCCTGCGATATTTGCGATTATTACGGCTATCGTCACCATTGAGCCGACCGCGTCGGATTCTATTCAAAAAGGAATCATTCGCTTTTTTGCTTCTGCCATTGGGGCAGGATATGCCATCCTTTTTTTAACGTGGTTTGGCCATACTCCATTCACCTATGCGTTTGTAACGGCGGCAACCATTATGACATGTCATAAATTACGTTTAGAAGCCGGGATGCTTGTGGCAACTTTAACGGCCGTGGCGATGGCCTCATTAATGGAGCAATTAACTATCACGTCATTTTTCATTCGCTTATCGACAACTACGATAGGAATTGTCATCTCAACCATTGTCAATTTATTGATCTTACCGCCTAAGTATTCTACATTTATCACCAATAACATTCACCAATTATACAAACGGACCGCTAACGTACTGGAGCAACGTCTATTAGAAATTGTGCATCAAAGACCACAACAAAAAGATACAAAATTAAAATACCAACTGATAATTCGTCAAATAGAGAAAACGGAGCAACTTTGTCATTATCAAAAACAAGAATGGAAATTTCATCGTTATTCGAAACAAGAAATGCGAAAGTATCATTACGAACATAAAAAGTTAGCCGTTTTACAACAGATGCTTTATCATTTAGCCAATTTAGTTTATTTACCTTTTTCAAAAATTTTCTGGGATGAAAAGGAAAAAAAACATTTATTAAATATCGTCGAAGCGCTTGTAGATGGATTAAATAATTGCTCTTATTCGTTTGGAGAACGTCAAAAACAATTAGCGCGAGAGTTATTCGATGATTTTAAAGACGACTTATATAATTTGAAAACACATTCTCCGGATACATATGAACATATTTTTTCGCCGAAGTCGATTGTCATATATGAAATCTTATCCATTTATGATTTAGTCGAAGAATTACATCATATTCACCTTCAAGAAGAAAAGCATCAAAATCTCGTCGTTTACCAATAAAAAACCAGTTTGCATCAAGCGAACTGGTTTTTCTCATTAACATCTGGTTAATTGTCATTATTAAAAAAATTTTGGAAATGAGGCGTAATCTTTTTCAGCAATGGCTTGATGGAAGAAGCAACTTTCATTACTTCATCAAGACTATTGAACAGTTGGTCAATATCTACCTCGTTTAATATATTTTCAAACGTATGCACTGTATCCTCTGTTTTTTGTTCTATTTTTTGTTTCTTACCAAACATCAATTCATCAAACCGTAGAAACGGGTGTTGATTGTTCTCTTGATCCATCGTATCACCTCACAAACAGAAGTTCGGACCTACTGTAACATATGCATATTCCTTAATTTCGACTAGACTTGAACACAAAATTGAGTGAAATACATTGCCAGATTGCTTATTTTCCGATAAAATTAGTACCAAGTCATAATAATTGATATCAAAAATAAACTGATGATAGATGAGTTTAAAAAAAGAAAGAAGGGGAAACTTGAATGAACGCTGGAATTATCGGAATTGGCAAGTATGTACCTGAAAAGGTGTTAACAAACCATGATTTGGAAAAAATAATGGACACGTCAGATGAATGGATTCGGACACGAACAGGGATTGAGGAGCGTCGGATTGCCGATGATTCGATGGATACTTCTGATTTAGGGTTTGAAGCGGCAAAAAAAGCAATTGAGAATGCAGGCATTTCTCCAGAGGAGATCGACTTAATTTTAGTAGCCACGGTTACCCCAGACCAACCGTTTCCAACCGTAGCTTGTATGTTACAAGAGCGGTTAGGAGCGAAAAAAGCAGCAGCGATGGATATAAGTGCAGCATGTTCTGGATTTATGTACGGTGTGGCTACAGCGAAACAATTTATCGAATCAGGTGCCTATAAATATGTGTTAATTGTGGGTGTAGAAAAATTGTCAAAAATCTTGAACTGGAAAGACCGGAATACCGCTGTACTGTTCGGGGATGGAGCTGGAGCAGCTGTCATGGGTCCTGTATCAGAAGGTCGTGGCGTTCTTGCGTTTGAACTTGGGGCAGATGGAACAGGGGGAAAACATTTGTACCAAGACGAATATGTAATTATGAACGGTCGTGAAGTATTTAAATTTGCTGTTCGACAAATGGGTGAATCTTGTATGAACGTCTTAGAAAAAGCGGGATTAACGAAAGAAGACGTTGATTTTCTTATTCCACATCAAGCAAACATTCGGATTATGGAATCTGCACGACTTCGTTTAGATTTACCGGAAGAAAAAATGTCGAAAACGATTCACAAATATGGAAATACATCAGCAGCCTCTATTCCAATTTCTCTTGTTGAAGAGGTGGAAGCTGGTAAAATAAAAGATGACGATATTGTCGTTATGGTAGGCTTTGGTGGAGGATTAACGTGGGGTTCCATCGTTATGAGATGGGGAAGATAATAATTTCATTTACTATATTAGTCTTCATAAGAAATAAAAAGGAGATGAAGATTATGCAAAAAAGACGAGTCGTTGTAACAGGACTTGGAACAGTTTCACCACTTGGGGTGGATGTGAAAACGACATGGGAAAATATTATTAATGGAGTTTCTGGAATTGGTCCGCTTACAAGGGTCAATGCAGATGATTTTCCGGCAAAAGTAGCAGCAGAAATCACTGATTTTAATCCAGAAAATTTTATGGATAAAAAAGATGCCCGTAAAATGGACCGCTTTACGCAATATGCGGTAGCTGCATCGATGATGGCCGTGAAAGATGCCAACTTAACAATCGATGATTCCAACGCCCATCGGGTAGGAGTTTGGATCGGTTCTGGTATTGGGGGAATGGAAACGTTCGAACAACAATTCGAAATGTTCCAAAAGCGAGGTTACCGCCGAGTAAGTCCATTCTTTGTTCCGATGATGATTCCTGATATGGCATCCGGACAAGTATCCATTATGTTAGGAGCTAAAGGCATTAACTCTTGTACCGTCACTGCATGTGCAACTGGTACAAACTCTATTGGTGATGCTTTTAAAGCGATTCAACGTGGCGATGCGGACGTTATGATTACCGGTGGAACAGAAGCGCCGATTACGAAAATGTCTGTTGCTGGATTTAGTGCAAACACGGCTCTTACTACAAACCCTGATCCAAAAACAGCTAGTCGTCCGTTTGACAAAAATCGTGACGGATTTGTTATGGGAGAAGGAGCTGGCGTGATTGTACTGGAAGAATTAGAACATGCGTTAAAACGTGGGGCCAACATTTACGCAGAAATCGTCGGCTACGGTGCAACAGGAGACGCTTACCACATTACGGCTCCAGCACCAGGTGGTGAAGGTGGCGCGCGCGCGATGAAGCTTGCTCTTGAAGATGGTGGATTACAACCAGAAGATATTGATTACATTAACGCCCACGGTACAAGTACACCATACAATGACAAATATGAAACAATGGCGATTAAAGAAGTGTTTGGCGATCATGCTTATAAATTAGCGGTGAGCTCTACAAAATCCATGACAGGGCATTTACTTGGAGCGGCTGGTGGTGTAGAGGCGATCTTTACTATACTAGCCATTAAAGAAAATATTTTACCGCCAACAATTAATTATGAAACACCAGACCCAGACTGTGACCTAGACTACGTGCCAAATAAAGCTCGTAAAAAAGAAATCAAAGCGGCAATAAGTAACTCACTTGGATTCGGTGGACATAACGCAACGATTGCGTTCAAAAAATATGAATAAGAGATCGTTTGATGAAAGGTGACTCAACAAATAGAAATTGAGTCACCTTTTTTATGTAAGTGATAGTATTTCTAGATACCATGTAGTATTATGGATCCTTTCCTTCTGTATTGCGACATCCATTTTTGGTTTTTCAAAAGCACATTTACTTCTTTTTGTTTCCCACTTTCTTTCGCTTCCTCATATGATGAAAAAGGAAAATTAGATGAGGTGACAACCGTGGGAGTGATTAACACTAAAAAGTGGCTCGACAAATATTTTGACGATCCAATCAAGATTTGTTCTGCCTTCGATCAAGAGAGGTCAAAAGAAGTCTATAAATATTTACAGCTCTTCGGAATGTATCAACCTTCCTCATTAAATCGAGGCATATACAAAGAGTTAGTAGAAGCAAAAGCATGGCAAAAGATTCTTCAACTTTTTAAAAAGTATCAGAAAAAATGGAAAGGGCCCAATCCATCTATTTACATTTTTCCGATCGATGGAAGGAACGGTAAACTATTAAAAACGACCGGAGGAAAATCGGGAGTAACTTTCAAAGATAAAATATTTTTATTTTTATCAAAGCCAAAAAAAGAGAAAGATTGGGAAGCGTTATTTGTCCATGAGTATCACCATTGTACCCGGATGAATCAACTAAATAAAAAAGAAGACGACTATAACCTGCTAGATTCCCTTGTTTTTGAAGGATTAGCAGAGCATGCCGTTCTTGAATATTGTGGAGAAAAATATTTAGCATCTTGGTGCAACCGCTACAAAGAGAACATATTAAAAATTTATTGGGATCGTAAAATTAAACATTATTTAGACCTCCCAATGAGTGATTCTGTTCATGATGATATAATGTACGGAAGGAAATTTTATCCTGAAATGTTAGGATACGCATTAGGGTTTCAAATCATCTCCCACTTTAAGAAAAAGGGAACTTTTTCGATTACCCAAAGCTTTTCAATGGATTCAACGGAATTTTTAAAAGATGATTTTTTTAAAGAACAAAAGCCCAAAAAATAGGGCTTTTTTAATTTTATTTATTTCAGAATTAAAACAAAATACAAAAAAATCTTGAAATTGAAATAATTTTGTAATACTATTTTATAAAAAATAACAAATATCCTAAAAATAGTTAATTTGGGGTGGCCAAATGATTGAGAAAAAACGGGTTTACGAACAGCAACCACTACTTGAAGTAAAAAATTTAGAAACAGCCTTTGACATTGATGGTGAAGAATATAACGCCGTTGATAACGTCTCGTTTAAAGTCGAACGCCGTAAGATTATCGGCGTTGTTGGAGAATCGGGATGTGGGAAAAGTGTCATGTCCTTATCCATTATGAAGTTACTCCCGAAAGGAATTGGTCGAGTTAAAAACGGTGAAATTTGGTTTGAAGGAACCAATTTAGCGAATTTATCTGATCGGGAGATGAATAAAATTCGAGGAAAAGATATTTCAATGATTTTCCAAGAACCAATGACCTCTTTGAACCCAGTATTTACAATTGGCTTCCAATTAGAAGAAGTTTTTTTTAACCATTTTAAAATCTCCAAAAAAGAAGCACGTATGAAAAGTATTTCTCTCTTAAAAAATGTCGGAATTTCTAGACCTGAAAAAATTGTGGACGAGTATCCACACCAATTATCCGGTGGTATGCGGCAACGGGTCATGATTGCCATGGCCATTGCCTGTCAACCCAAGCTACTTATCGCGGACGAACCAACAACGGCTCTTGACGTAACGGTGCAAGCACAAATTCTTGAGCTGTTAAAAGAAATTCAACAAATGAACAATATGTCCATTATTTTAATTACTCACGATTTAGGCGTCGTTGCCGAAATGTGCGACGAAGTACTTGTCATGTATGCCGGAAAAATCGTGGAAAGAACGGATGTCGATTCGTTGTTCTATAACCCGAAACATCCGTATACGCAATTGTTGATGGGGGCCATTCCGCGAATGGACGAAGAAGTCGATCGTTTAAGCTCAATTAAAGGAATTGTTCCTTCATTGAAAAATATGCCGAAAGTAGGGTGTCGCTTTGCTAATCGTTGTCCGCATGCGATGCCAGAATGTGCGGCCGTCACGCCATTGTTAAATGAAAACGAAACAGGGCATGAAGTAGCGTGCTTACTGTATGAAACGAGTAAGCCGAAAGAAGGGATGAACGCTTAATGACAGTGACAAAATCAATTCGCTTAAACCTAGAAAACAAACAAGCAACGAATCTATCAGAAATCTTGTTAGAAGTGAAAAATCTAAAAACGTATTATCCGATTAAAGGTGGTTTTTTTCGCCGTACGATAGGGGTCGTCAAAGCGGTCGACGATGTATCTTTTGAAATCAAACGCGGGGAAACCCTCGGGTTAGTTGGAGAATCTGGTTGTGGAAAATCAACTACCGGTCGGACGATTTTACGATTGCTTGAACCAACGAACGGACAAATCCTTTTTGATGGGAAGGATATTACATACCTTCGTGGTCGCGAGTTACGCGAGGCACGCCGCGATTTTCAAATGGTGTTCCAAGACCCATACGCCTCACTTAATCCGATGCAAATGGTGGGGGACATCGTTTCCGAACCAATTCAAAACTATACAAAGAAATCAAGAAAACAAATAATGGACGAAGTAATGGATTTGCTGGAACGGGTAGGACTGCCAGAAGATGCATATTACAAATATGCGCACGAATTTTCTGGAGGACAGCGCCAACGAATCGGCATTGCCCGTGCCTTAGCCTTACGTCCAAAACTCATCGTGGCGGATGAACCTGTTTCGGCACTTGATGTGTCCGTTCAGTCACAAGTGTTAAATCTATTAAAAGAGCTGCAACAAGATTTCGATCTTACTTATTTATTTATTGCCCACGACTTAAGTGTGGTTAAACATATGAGCGACCGTATTGGGGTCATGTATTTGGGAAATCTTGTCGAAATTGCTGATAAAAAAAGCATTTATCAAGAACCGTTACATCCGTATACACAAGCGCTTATTTCAGCAATTCCAGAACCCGATCCACGAAAGAAAAAAGAACGAATCGTGCTTCAAGGAGATGTTCCAAGTCCGGTGAATCCTCCTTCAGGCTGTCCGTTTCATACGAGATGTCCGGTAGCCAAAGAGGAGTGTTCTATACAAAAGCCTTCTTTAAAGGAGGTGAAACCAGGTCACAAAGTAGCTTGCCTTCTTTATTAAATGAAAACTAAATGGGGGGAAGAAAATGAAAAGTAAAAAATCGATCTTTTGGCTAACGTCCATTATGCTGGCGTTATCCATGTTTTTAGCTGCATGTAGTGGCGGGGAATCGACGAGCAAACCGACAGAAGATAACAATTCATCTGATGAAAATAACACAGCAAATGAAGGTCCAGTAGATGGCGGAACATTAGTGTACGCGATGGAATCAGAATTTAAAGGGCTGTTAAACTTTAACTTCTATGACAGTCAATCCGATTGGGAGATTATTGCATTCTTTGATGAAGGATTAATTGATTATGATGAAAACTTAAAACCACAGCCAAATATTGCCTCATGGGAAACAGATGATAATAAAGTGTTTACATTTACTTTTGAAAAAGGGGTTAAATGGCATAACGGGGAAGAATTAACGGTTCATGACTGGGTATTCGCCCTTGAAACGATTGCGACACTTGGACCTGAGCACCACCGTTGGTCGAACGTCAATACAATTGAAGGCGCGAAAGACTTCCATGAAGGAAAAGCGGACAGCATTTCCGGTATTGAAGTCATCGATGATTACACGGTTAAAATTACGTTTGATAAAGCACGTGTTAACAACTTAGAAAACTTATGGACATATCCACTTTCTCGTAAAGAGTTTGAAGGAATTGCCCCAGAAGATATGGCCGCTTCTGACCAAGTTCGCCTAAATCCTGTTGGGCTTGGACCATTTAAAGTAAACAAAGTCATTCCTGGTGAGTCTGTTGAGCTCGTTCGATTTGATGATTATTGGAAAGGAAAGCCGCATATTGAGCGTATCGTTGTAAAAGTCATTGACGGCTCTCTCATTGTCGGTGAATTACAAAACGGCGGAGTAGACTTTACTGCATTCCACCCAACATTGTTACCTGAAATTGAAAAAATCAATAACGTTCGTGTTGAAAAAGTACCTGGTCTCTCCTACTATTATATTGGTTTTAAGCTGGGAGAATTTGACGGTAAGAAAAACGTGATGAACAAAGACAAATATGCGAACAAAAAATTGCGTCAAGCGATGCTTTATGCAATCGACCGTGAAGCTTGGGTAGAAGCCTTCTTTAGTGGATTAGGATCTCCTGTTAACCGACCAGTACCTTCAGCGCACTGGATCGCAGCGGACCATAGCGAACTGCCAAACAATTATACGTACGATCCAGAAAAAGCGAAACAATTGTTAGACGAAGCCGGTTATAAAGACGTGGATGGTGATGGCTTCCGCGAAGATCCGAACGGTAATGAATTTGTTGTGAAATTCTCTCACTACGCAACGGGTAATCCAACGTATGAAGCACGTGCCAAAGCTCTAACACAATATTGGGAAGATGTCGGCTTAAAGGCTGAATTAACGATGACAGACGTCAACCTTTACTATGATCAGTTAGAAAACGACGACCCATCTATGGAAGTATTCTACGGTGGTTGGGGAACTGGTGCTGATCCAGATCCATATCCGTTATGGGGTATTGAGTCTGTCTGGAACTATCCTCGTTGGGTAAACGAAGAAGCTGAACAACTTCTATTAGATGCCACTGACATTGAAGTAGTCGGTACAGATACAGAAAAACGGAAACAGTTATACGTAGAATGGCAAAAAATCTTTAACGAAGAAGTTCCAGCATTACCTATCATGGAGCTTTATGACGTATATGCTGTAAGCAGTAAATTGAAAGGTATTACGTTTGACGTTTCTGGTTTCAACTCTCCACACGAGTGGTGGCTAGAACAATAAGTCATACCCTTTTACTAGATAAGGAGAATGCATATGCTGAAATACACCATTCGTCGACTACTTGGGATGATTCCGATGCTTTTCCTTATCTCCATTGTAGTGTTTACCCTGGCAAAATTAATGCCAGGGGATTCACTCAGTGGAGAAATTGATCCGTCCAATACGGATCCGGAGTATATTGAAACGATGCGCGAAAAGCTCGGGTATAATGACCCAATTCACGAACAATATTTCCGTTGGATTACGAATTTCTTTCAAGGAGATTTCGGAAAATCGACTAGATATAAAATTCCAGCAAGTGAAATCATTATGGAACGATTGCCGAATACGATTTTGCTCGGATTCACCTCATTAGTCATTACGTATATTTTAGCTTTTGCCATGGGAATCTACGCCGGAAGAAAACCGTACACCATTGGTGACCATTTAATCGGTGGAGCGAACTATTTGGGACTTGCTCTTCCATCGTTTGTTGCTGGGGTGTTCGCCATTTATTTTTTCTCCTTTAAATTAGGATGGTTTCCTTCTAACGGTTCCGTAGATATTAGCTTAGAAGAAGGGACATTGGCATATTGGATTAGTCGCTTTCATCACGTCTTTTTACCAGCACTTGTCTTAGGAGCGCTCAGTACTGCAAGTTATACGCAATTTTTACGAAATGACATTATTGAAAATAGCCGGAAGGATTTCGTACGTACCGCTCGAGCGAAAGGGACTCCAGAATCAAAGATTTATAACCAGCATATTTTACGAAATTCTATTATTCCAATTGTAACGTTTTTAGGATTTGATATTGTTACATTAGTGAGTGGGGCAATTATTACAGAAACAATTTTTACTTACCCAGGCATTGGACAACTCTTTTTAAATTCGGTGACGAATAAAGATTATCCGGTATTAATGGCTCTCACGTTAATGTTCTCGTTTCTTACATTGATTGGTAATTTGGTAGCGGATTTACTATACGGAATTGTTGATCCGAGAATTCGGGTAGAGTAGGAGGAATGGCGATGGAAGTAGTTACTCAAAAATCAACAAGAACGAATTTAAAACCAAGGAAGAGTATGTCTCCATGGGCCATTGCTCGTCGCAAATTTGTCCGCAATAAACTGGCGATGGTTAGTTTATGTTTCCTAATGTTTATAGCGATCATTTCGTTTTTAGCTCCACATATTACCACACAAGATATTACGAGGGTCAACATTAGTCAAATGTCATTAGAACCTTCCTCTGATCATTGGTTAGGGACCGATAAAAGTGGAAGGGATGTCTTTACAAGGCTGTTGTATGGGGGACGTATTTCACTCTTTGTAGGTATCTCTTGTACCCTAATCGTAATTTTCATAGGTACCGTCATTGGGGCTATTGCTGGGTATTTTGGTGGCTTTGTAGATGGTATTCTTATGCGCTTCACTGATTTTATATTAAATTTCCCAGTTTTAGTTTTTGTAATTGTTTTAAACACGATTTTTTTCGGTAAAGCGAATGGGGTATGGGTATTAATTGTCGTCATTGGAGTTCTCTATTGGGGTGGTATAGCACGTGTTGTCCGAAGTAAAGTGTTAGCTGAAAAAGAGAACGAATACGTATTGGCTGCTGTATCTATCGGAAGTTCTCCAGCTAAGGTAATTATCAAACACTTATTACCTAACGTGTTATCAACAATTATTGTTCAAGCAACGCTTACATTTGCTACTATGATTATTATTGAGTCTGCGTTAAGCTACTTAGGCTTCGGCGTTCCTCAAGAAGTTCCAAGCTGGGGGAATATGTTATCCTTTGCGAATGAACCAGACGTTTTACAATCGAAACCTTGGATGTGGATGCCGCCTGCGTTAGCGATTATCCTTACGATACTTTCTATTAACTTTATCGGTGAAGGAATTAAAGACGCGCTAAATCCAAAATCTCGAAGATAAATCTACCATATTTAATTATGGTAGATTTTTTGCATGTTCACACAACTTCTTTCATATACATACAATAAATGGACAAGTTTGCAAAGGTGTAAAAAAATTCATTAACAATGGAGGAAACTACAACCATTGAGGGTGGAAAATAAAATGTTTCGTATTTTTTTCGTATTAACTGGGTTTGGGTTGGCGGTTTCGGGTGGTGTCACGACGATTATGTATTTAAATTTGTTGACAACCGGGTATACGTTTTTTGAATATGTTTCATTTATTTTCACCCGTGTGGAATGTTATTTACTCTTCATCGGGATGATGATGGTTTCTTTCGCTATTTATGCACCTCGTCGAAAAGAATAGGAATAATTTTACTTTATCCTGCCCATACTGATGGACAAACAGTGTTGAAGCGAGGGGTCAAGCATGCTGTATTTACATGACGTATGGGTCAATTGGTTTGAAGGTGAAGAAAACGGGTATAATGTTTGTCACTTTCATGAGTGGAGAAAAGATGACGTCATTGATTTATTGGACCAAGTTCCCATCATCAAAGTTGAAAGTGTTTTATTTCACTACATAGAAAATGATTTGTCCGAACTTCCGAAGCAATTGTTAAATGATGTGTACCAAAAAGCCTATTTACGGAAAAATCATGAGCGCGTACAACTTGACTATTGCTTCATTGTATCTGATGGAAAAGGGATATTAGCTGTAGATACGATTGGCTATCATATTCCGATTCGAAAAAGCCGCTTAATTCCAAGACAAGAACAACTTGTTTATGAAATGATTGAACAGCTAGAACCGGTCGTTTATGAATTTGATTCGTACCAAACGAAGAAAGAGTATCATATGTTGTCACCACACCCACAATTAATGTACGGATTAACAAGGAAGGAACGCCAGTTAAAACAGTTATTATTTATGGCGTTAGATCAACTCTTTTCTTCCCAAAATACGGCCGAAATTCGCTACTGGTATACCGAGTGGGCACCGGAAAAGTATAGAGAAGTGCAGCAGCTCGATTTTTTTCAAGTGTGGAATCGTCTCTACGAAGAGACGAAAATCGGTTGGACAGATCAACATATAAACCTTTGTGAAAAACTAATAAAAGGGCAACCGTTTTTTGAACGGTTATGGGAAGCTGAAAACGGATCGAAAGTAAATGAACCATAAGATGTTTAAAGAGTAGGAGGTGATTACATCACTCTCCTTTTTTATTTGGTTCTACCCTGAAATAACTGTGGATAACTTTTGCTGTTATTTCATTTATCGATGTGCCAATTTTTATTGGCATGGTTGTCTGTTAAATGATACTGTTGAAATTTATACATTACGCTTGTGGCGGACGCTTTCCGCGGGCAAGGTGCAAGCTACTTCCCTCGCTACGCTCAAGTTTAGGTCTTGCGGCTTCTTGTTCCCGCTGAAGTCGCCGCCTTTCGCTTCATATGAATAACTTGTTAAAAAGTCAACAATGAAATATAACATAGCCTTTTATTTAGAATCATGGATAAAACAAAGCATTTTGGTCATGCTATTTATTAAAGGAAAAAGTTGCTGTATTAGGTAGGGGTTGACCATGAAATGGCGTGATAAAATGCATCAAAAAAAAAAGCAACAAGACAATATCAAAAAAGATAACAACCATGCAAAAAACGTTCTTTCTGAACGGCTCAATGAAAATATTACTTTTTTGATGGATGTATTTGAAGATTGTGCAGATATTGTCTTTCGTCCGTTTTCGATTGGAGGAGAAGTGGCTGCATGCCTCGTTTTCTTTGAAAACCTTGTCGATACGGCCAAAATGGATGAACATATTTTAGCACCGCTTATGCGAGAGACGAAAATTCGTAATGATAATACAGAGCGATTATTACTTGAAGTGATCTCGGTTGAGAATGTAGAAAAAGCAGATTTCTTAGAAGATTGCATTGAATGGATTATAAATGGCTATACTCTTCTATTGGTCAATGGGATGGTAAAAGGTTACGTCATCCAATTAGCGAAATGGGTAACGCGAGCCATCGAAGACCCACCGGCAGAATCGGTCATTCGTGGTCCACGGGAAGGGTTTATCGAATCAATACATGTAAATACGTCCCTTATTAGACGGAAAGTGAAAAGTCCAAAGCTAAAAATGAGAAAGTACGTACTCGGGCGTTACACCCATACACAGGTCGTCATGGCGTATATTGAAGATCTTGTAGACGTAGATTTACTAGATGAAGTCGAAAATCGTTTAAAGCGGATTGATATAGACGGAGTGATTGAAAGTGGCTATTTAGAAGATTTTATTGAGGATAATACTTTTTCTCCGTTTCCACAAATTTTACATACGGAACGTCCGGATGTTGCTGCCGCAAGTTTACTTGAAGGACGGGTTGTTCTAATAGTTGATGGATCACCGTTTGTGTTAATTTTACCAATCACATTATTTTCCCTTCTTCAAGCACCAGAAGATTATTATCAACGGTCCATAATGAGTTCGTTAGTCCGGTTGCTTCGGGATTTCTTTTTTGGCATTGCCTTATTATTACCTTCGCTTTATGTTGCGATTTTAACCTATCATCAAGAAATGGTCCCGACCACTTTATTACTACGCTTTGCTGGTGCTAGGGAACAGCTACCGTTTCCAGCTCTTGTGGAAGCGGTGATAATGGAACTTACTTTTGAAGCATTGCGAGAAGCTGGTTTGCGCTTACCGAAGCAAGCAGGTGCAGCAGTTAGTATCGTCGGGGCATTAGTTGTGGGGGAAGCGGCTGTTTCTGCAGGACTTGTTTCTTCACCAATGGTTATGGTAGTTGCGATTACGGGAATCGCATCATTTACGATTCCTCGATTCTCAATCGCCATTTCTCTTCGAATGCTACGATTTCCAATGATTTTTTTAGCTGGAACGTTAGGGCTTGTGGGAATTATGTTAGGCATTATCGTAATCGTCGTGCATTTATGTGGGTTACGTTCATTTGGTGTACCATACCTTTCACCGTTAGCCCCATATAAACCACACGAGTTAAAAGATACATTGATTAGAGCCCCGTGGTGGAGCTTACGGAAGCGTCCTCATTTTACAGGTCGATATAACTCAACACGGACGGGGAATAGCAAAAAAACAAATTCAAACAACATGCGTGACTAAAGGAGGGATAACGATGCTGGAAAAAGGAAAAATATCAGCCTTACAAATGGCGTTAATTTTACATCCGACGGTTATTGCTACTGGTATATTAATCGTTCCAGCCATTTCCGGAAAACATGCGGGGCGTGACTTATGGTTAACCCCGTTAATAGCCTGTGTTGCCGGTTTTTTTGCCTTTTGGATAGCCTACACCCTCCATAAAATGTATCCTGGAAAAACCGTAATGGAATATAGTGAAATTATTTTGGGAAAATGGTTAGGAAAAATCGTTTCTTTCTGTTTGTTGTTTTATTATATCGATAATTTAGGGATCGTCGTCCGGGAATATGCGGATTTTATTACGGGAGGTTTTTTGCCGAAAACTCCTTTATACATTATTAGTGGCTCAATACTCTTTGTCTGTGCGCTTGCAGTATACAGTGGGATTGAGGTAATTGCCCGGGCCACTCAAGTTTTTTTTCCGGCAACAATTATCCTTTTAGTCGGTGTATTTATTTTTTTAATACCTGAATTGGAATTAAACAACATGTTTCCTATTTTAGAAAAAGGAATTGGGCCTGTTTTTAAAGGTTCGGTAGTTTTTTTCGGATGGTTTAGTGAGTTTTTTTTAGCAGCGTTTTTATTACCATTTGTTACCGATAAAGAAAATGTAAGGAAATGGGGGAATCTATCGGTTGTATCCGTATTGTTTGCGATGATGATCACGAATTTTACAGGACTTTTCCTTTTTGGCGAATCAGTGGAGAAACTTATGTACCCCATTTTAACCGCGGCAAAATATATTAGCGTAGCGGACTTTATTGATCATATCGAAGTCCTATTTGCTATGATTTGGGTTGCTGGAATCTTTATGAAAACCTCTTTTATCTTTTATGCAGCAGCTATGGCTACCGCACAATGGCTTGAACTATCTGATTATAGATCACTTGTTTTTCCGCTGGCATTCGTTGGCGTTGTTTGGTCTATTTGGACAACACCAAATATATCGCATTTTACTCATTTTTTAGGGACGATTGGCCCTTTTTATTTTATATCCGTCAATCTAGCAATTCCAACTTTTTTGCTTTTCATAGCGTTAATTAAACGGAGTATAAATAAAGGAAAGGGTGGACAGGTGCATGGGTAAAGTCGGTCTTATTAGTCTTCTTTATCTTTCATTGTGCTTGGTCCTTTCTGGATGCTGGGATCGTAAAGAAGTAAATGACTTGGCCATCATTGTTGGGGCAGCGATTGACGAGGGAAAGGAAGACCCCGTTTTGTTAACATTATTATTTATGGTTACCAGTGGCGGTACAGGAGGTTCATCTATGGGGTCTCAATCGAATGAAACGCAGCAACAAGAAGTTCTCATGTCGGTAGAAGGTAAAACAATTGCCGATGCAGTATCAAAAATGCAAGAAAAATTGTCGCGTAGAATTTTTTGGGGACATAATCGGGTCATCATTTTTGGTGAGAAACTAGCGAAAAAAGGTATAAAAGAGCATATTGATTTTTTTGTCCGCCATCCAGAAACACGACTTCGGGCTTTTACGTTTATTTCTAAAGGAGAGGCCCATACCTTATTGGAAACGGAACCCCTTTTAGAAGAAAGTCGAGCGGAAATGCTGCGTGAACTAATGGAACTTGATATCGCAATTAAAGTACCAATAAAAGAATTAATGTCTCTATTAAGTAAAGAAGGAGAAAATGCGGTTATCCCGTGGATTGAAACAGCAGAACTGACACCGGAAAAACCAGAGAAAGGCTATCGATTAAATGGACTCGCTGTTATTTCTAATGGAAAAATGATAGATAAACTTACACAAAAAGAATCCCGTGGATTAATGTGGATTCAGGATAAAATTGAACAAGCAACGATTACTGTTCAGCCAAACGAAGAAGAAAAACCCGTTACGATGATTCATTTACATGCGAAAACAGATTTGAAAGCGAAAGTAGAAAACGGGGAACCAATCGTATATTTGAAGATTCGTACAGAGGACGATGTTTTGCAAAATGCCTCAAAAATCAACTTATTAGATGAAAAGGCAGTAAAAGATCTTGAAAAGCAAGCAGCACAAGATATTTCGTCTTATATTGATTTAGTTTTAAATCGTGTTCAAAAAGAATTACAAGTGGATGCGTTAGGTTTTTCCGATGCTTTTTTACGAGCTGATCCGAAATGGTGGAAAAGTGTAGAAAAAGAATGGGACGAAATTTTTCCTACTATTAAAGTAGAAAAAGATGTTAAAGTGTTTGTTCGCCGTCAAGGAATGGTGACCGAACCGTCTGGTATTCCAAAAGAAGAACTGAAAGAGAAGTGATGATTAATGTTTGTGAAGGTCGGAGCTACCATTGCGATGATGGTTCTTTCTTATTTCATTGTATACGTTTCATGGAAACCATTAAAGAAAAAGCAGAAAAAAGAGAAAGTAGCGGTAGTAGGGATTACCTTATTTGGACTTGTATCTGGAATTTGGCTTCTTTATGATCCTAATCTACCAAGTCCGACGAGAATAATTGAGCTGATTTTTGATCCTATAAGATATCTACTTGAGTAATATCTTTTCAAAAAGGGATGACTCCTTTTATAGGAATCATCCCTTTTTAAATTATGATCTTCTTCTTTTTCTTCCTAATCCTATGGCATTTTCAATCTTCTTCAGCATTTTATTGGCTACTTTGTTCGCTTTTTCTGCCCCTTGGTCAAGAATGTCGTCAAGCTCTTCTGAATCAATCAGCTCATAATAACGTTCTTGAATAGGAGTTAAGGCGTTAACGACCACTTCGGCTAAATCTGCCTTAAATTCACCGTAACCTTTTCCTTCATATTTCCGTTCGAGTTCTTCGATTGGTGTGTCAGCTAAAATCGAATAAATGGATAGCAAGTTAGAGATGCCTGGTTTGTTTTCTTTGTCGTAACGGACAACTCCTTCCGAATCCGTTACCGCACTTTTAATTTTCTTTTCAATTTGTTTCGGCTCATCTAACAACGTAATGAACGCTTTTTGGTTCGGATCGGATTTACTCATTTTTTTCGTTGGATCTTGTAAGGACATAATCCGGGCGCCGACTTTTGGAATCCGTACTTCTGGAATTGTAAAAATTTCATTATATCGCTTATTAAATCGTTCTGCTAAATCACGCGTTAATTCTAAATGTTGTTTTTGGTCTTCCCCAACAGGAACAAGGTCCGTACCGTAAAGAAGAATGTCAGCTGCCATTAAAGGTGGATAAGTAAGTAATCCAGCTGATACCGCTTCTTTTCCAGCGGACTTGTCTTTAAATTGAGTCATGCGCTCTAATTCACCAATGTAGGAAATACATTGTAAAATCCATCCTGCTTGCGCATGTGCAGGAACTTCTGATTGGATAAACAAGGTCGCTTTGTTCGGATCAATGCCGACAGCTAAATAGAGAGCTGCAAGACTTCGAATGTTTTTTCGTAATTCCAGCCGATCTTGCGGAACTGTAATGGCATGCTGGTCGACGATACAGAAGTAACAATTGTATTCGTCTTGAAGTTCGACAAATTGCTTTAAGGCTCCGATGTAATTCCCAAGTGTAATGGTACCGCTCGGTTGAATACCTGAAAAAATTGTCTTCATTATAAATCCTCCTTTACTTTTATAAATAAAGGCACTGTTAAACGATACTGTTGATATTTAACATTACGCTTGTGGCGGACGCTTTCCGCGGGCAAGGTGCAAGCCGCTTCCCTCGCTACGCTCAAGTAAGGGTCTTCCCTGGCTTGCTATTCCCGCTGGAGTCGCCGCGGTGTGAATAATTTGCTAAAAATCAACAATGACATTTAACATAGCCTAAATAAAAAAACCATTCATCCCCCAATTAGGGACGAATGGTATATCCGCGGTGCCACCCTAAGTGCCATAAAAGGCCACTCAACTCCCAGTAACATACAACTGGGTACCTTTTTAACGTCAGGTTCACGCTAAAGAATACTAAGAATCATCCGTTCTTCTTTAGGGCTCGAAAGTCCATTCCATTTGGACGGTAGTTTGTTTCCACCAACCACAAACTCTCTGAAGTACCGCTCCCAAATGTACTCTTCTTTCTCATCGCCTATCACGAAATATCGATTTGTGCAATTTATTATATGACATGTAAAAAAGGGAATCAAGTGGGAACGATTAATTATAGTAAAAATACAGTGCTCCGATCATGACAAAAAGAATCAAAATCCCTGTTAATAAAAAAGGAAGGTAATTAACCGTCACCAGTTCTGATAGTTTTCTCATCTCTTCTACTTCTTCTTTTGATAAAGTTCTCCCATTAACGCTAAATACACGGCGAAAACCATATACGGTTAAGTCGAGAAATCCGCTACTCATTAAAAAGATCGATAAAGCAATAAAGAAGAATAATCCACCGATTAGAAACGAAACATTGATATAGTCAATTAATGGAATAGAATTTGTACGAATGAGTACTAAAAGGATAATAACAATTTGTGAGATAGAGAACATGGTTGCTACCTTCTTCCACACTATGGTTAACCCTCCTAAATAATCATACAAGAAATGATATTTTTTTAGTAGAAAATATGATAACATAATGTATAAATAATAAATTTATTGTATAAATATTATAATCATGCAAACTTAATTCTTCCTTCAAATTAATTAAGAATAATTATACTGATAACACAATTATATGGTATTTGTATCCTCATAATTTTAACAGAAAATACTCTAACATCCAATTATATCATGTGTTTGTCACGTTTAGTGATAAAATTTTGTTTCATTTGTGTTAATTTTTTTAATAAAAAATAATGTACAAATTCTAAAAAATATGTATAATAGTCAATGTAGCGATTTTTCAGAAAAATAAAAAAGGGAGGTCTACTAGTGAGAAACTCTAAGTTTTTATTGTTCTTGAGTTTCACCCTTGTTCTAAGCATGTTTTTAGCAGCATGCGCTGGCGGTAGCAACCAAACCGATCAAGGACAAGGTAATGAACCTCAAGATGAACCAAAAGAAGAAGTGAAACAAGTACTTAACTTAATTGAAAGCGCTGAAATTCCAACAATGGACAGCGTAAAAGGTACAGACGCTGTTGCCTTCAACGTCATGAACAACGTATTTGAAGGTCTTTACCGTCTTGGACAAGACAATGAACCTGTCTTGGGTGTTGCGGCTGAAGAGCCACAAGTGAACGAAGACGGTACAGTGTATACGTTCAAAATCCGCGACGATGCGAAATGGTCTGACGGATCTAACGTAACTGCTCACGACTTCGTATTCGCATGGCGCCGTGCGGTGGACCCTAATGTTGGTTCTGAGTACGGTCCATACATGATGAATGGTGTTATTAAAAACGCTGATAAAGTATCTGCTGGTGAATTACCATTAGAAGAACTTGGCGTTAAAGCACTTGATGACAAAACGCTAGAAGTTACGCTTGAGCGTCCAGTTCCTTACTTCAAATCTCTAATGACATTCCCAACATTCTATCCACAAAAAGAAGAATTCGTTACTGAGAAAGGCGACCAATACGCTTCTAACAGCGATAACTTACTATATAACGGTCCATTCGTATTAACTGACTGGAACGGAACAGGTCTTTCTTGGAAAATGGTGAAAAACGAACACTATTGGGACAAAGACACAGTTAAACTTGAAGAAATTAACGTAAACGTTGTTAAAGAAACAAGTACGGCTGTTAACCTTTATGAAACTGGTGAAATCGACCGTGTAGCATTAAGCGGTGAATTTGCACTGCAATATAAAGGTCATGAAGAATACCAAACTTACTTAGAGCCAGTAATTTTCTGGTTTAAATTCAACCAAAAGAACGAAGCTCTTGCGAACGTAAACATTCGTAAAGCGATTTCTATGGCAATTGACCGTCAAGCGATGGTTGACAACATTTTAGCAAACGGTTCTGTGGTAGCAAACTACGCTGTACCAAAAGATTTCGTATTCCATAACGGTAAAGACTTCCGTGATGGAAACGGCGACTTACTTGCTTATGACCCTGAAAAAGCCAAAGAATACTGGCAAAAAGGTTTAGAAGAGCTTGGTAAAACTGAACTTGAGTTAGAAATTCTTGGTGGCGACACTGAGCTATCTAAGAAAATGGACGAATTCTTCAAAGACCAACTGGAAAAAACACTTCCAGGTCTTACAATTAAGCTAAAAGAAGTTCCATTCAAAATTCGTCTTGACCTAGATACGAAAGAAGAGTATGACATCCAAGTGGCTGGTTGGGGTCCTGACTATCAAGATCCAATGACATTCTCCGACCTTTGGGTAACTGACGGTGGAAATAACCATATGAATTACTCTAACCCTAAATACGATGAGTTAATAGAAGCAGCGAAGACAACGCTTGCAACGGATTTAGATGCACGTTGGGAAGCTCTTCAAGAAGCTGAGCGCATCCTTATGGAAGACGCAGCCATCGGTCCTCTTTACCAACGTGGTGTAGCGGTACTTCAAAAACCATATGTTAAAGGATTGGTTGTACACCCATTCGGAGCTGACTTTAGCTACAAGTGGGCATACATCGAGAAATAATATAAGCTTTATGGGGATGAAAAGAGAGTATATTCCGATATACTCTCTTTTTCCCTGTAAGGAAATTGTCGAATATTGAAGAATTTTTTGAAATAACTTTGTAGGAGGTGCAAAACATGGCGAAGTATATTATCCAGCGTTTAATATACATGTTCATAACGCTCTTTCTTATTGCTTCCGCCACCTTTTTCCTCATGAAATTTATGCCTGGGACTCCCTTCACTGCACAGGAAAAATTGACTGAGGCCCAACTCGAAATTTTGAACGAAAAATATGGATTAAATGATCCTCTTCCTGTCCAATATGCCAATTACATGTTGAACTTATTGAAGGGAGACCTAGGTACATCCTTCCAATTTGATAACCGCAGTGTCACTGAATTACTTACAGATCGAATTGGTCCTTCCGCCTTACTTGGTCTCCAAGCGATGATTGTAGGTACGATTTTAGGTGTTATTTTTGGGGTAGTTGCCGCTATAAAACAAAATACATGGCTGGATTATGGTAGTACGTTTTTAGCGGTACTAGGTAAATCGATTCCATCCTTCGTATTTGCGGCCCTTCTTCAATATTGGATTGGGGTTAAAGCCGGTTGGTTACCAGTAGCCTTCTGGGGCGAATTTAAACACACGATCATGCCAACGATTGCGTTATCCATCTTTCCGTTATCCATTGCGGCACGTTTTATGCGTACAGAGATGATTGAAGTTTTAAGCTCAGATTACATCTTGTTAGCACGTGCGAAAGGGGCAAACGGTTTCGAAATTGCCTTTAAACACGCATTTCGTAACGCCTTAATTCCATTGATTACAGTTTTAGGACCACTAGCTGTTGGTCTTTTAACGGGTTCACTTGTTATTGAGAAAATTTTCTCAATTCCAGGTCTTGGGGAACAATTCGTTAAGTCCATTATGGTACTTGACTTCCCTGTTATTATGGGAACAACACTTTTGTTCGCGTTCTTATTAATCCTTATTATATTAATTGTCGATATTTTATACGGCGTCATTGACCCTCGAATTCGTTTAGCGGGAGGTAAGAAGTAATGAAAGCGACTGAAGAAAGAATTCCGAAAGAATTATTTGAACCCGCTCAAATTGACCAATTAAATAATGAAAAAATTGCGAAACCAAGTTTAAACTTTTGGCAAGATTCATGGTTACGTGTTCGTAAAAATAAAGGGGCCATTATAGCCTTGGTTGTGTTAATCTTTTTAACGTTTATGGCCTTTGTAGGACCGTATATGAACGATTACACCTTTGATGAACAAAACTTGGCCCATGCGAACTTACCTCCACGTGTACCTGTGTTAGAGAATTTCGGTATTTTAGATGGGACATCAGAGCGTAACGGCCAAACGTTTAATATGTACGAGCTTAAAGGAATTGAAGATTATTATTGGTTTGGTACAGATAGCCTTGGTCGTGATATTTTTACCCGTTTATGGAAAGGGACGCAAGTTTCCCTTTATATTGCAGTTATAGCAACATTAATTGACGTGTTAATCGGTGTAGCTTACGGAGGAATTTCGGCATATTACGGCGGTCGTGTCGACAATATTATGCAGCGAATTCTTGAAATTCTTGCGGGAATTCCAAACTTAGTCATCGTCATTTTAATGATTCTCGTTTTAGAGCCGGGAATTACTTCGATTATATTTGCTTTAGCTTTAACTGGCTGGATAGGAATGGCTCGTGTCGTACGGGGACAAGTATTAAAACTGAAAAATCAAGAGTTCGTATTAGCGTCCAAAACACTTGGAGCCAGTGACGCGAAAATTATTTTTAAACACCTAATTCCAAACTTAGCGGGTATTATCATCATTAACACGATGTTTACGATTCCAAGTGCCATTTTCTTTGAAGCCTTTTTAAGCTTCATCGGACTTGGTTTACAAGCTCCGTTAGCATCTTTAGGTACGCTAATTGATGATGGGTACAAGACAATGCAATTTTTACCACACGCATTGTTCTTCCCGGCATTAGTCCTCAGTTTATTATTGATTGCATTTAACTTATTAGCAGATGGATTACGCGATGCGTTTGATCCGAAAATGCGCGATTAAAAAGGCAGGTGATTGACGTGGAAAAAATTTTAGAAGTGAAAGATTTAAACATTTCTTTCCATACGTTTGCCGGCGAAGTAAAGGCCATTCGTGGAGTTAACTTTGATTTATACAAAGGTGAAACGTTAGCGATTGTAGGGGAATCAGGTTCCGGTAAATCGGTAACAACGAAATCGATTATGCGTCTGTTACCAGAGCATAACTCGGAAATTAAAGGCGGACAAATTTTATTTGAAGGAAAAGATTTAGCAAAAGCATCGGAAAAAGAGATGCAAAAAATTCGCGGAAAAGACATTTCAATGATTTTCCAAGACCCAATGACATCACTGAACCCAACGATGACAGTTGGTAAACAAATTATGGAACCATTGTTAAAACACCAAAAATTAAGTAAAGCGGAAGCAAAACAACGGGCGATTGAATTGTTAAAGCTTGTCGGTATTCCGAAACCAGAAATTCGGTTTAAACAATATCCACACCAATTCTCTGGTGGTATGAGACAACGTGTTGTAATTGCGATTGCGCTAGCTTGTAATCCAAAAATATTAATTGCCGATGAACCAACTACGGCTCTTGACGTAACGATTCAAGCGCAAATTCTTGATCTGATGAAAGACTTACAAAAGAAAATTGATACGTCCATTATTTTTATCACCCACGACTTAGGGGTTGTAGCGAACGTTGCTGATCGTGTAGCTGTTATGTACGGAGGACGTATTGTTGAAATTGGAACAGTAGATGAAATTTTCTATAATCCGAAACATCCTTACACATGGGGACTCATTAGCTCCATGCCAAGCTTAGATACAAAAGATGATGAACTATATGCTATTCCAGGTTCACCACCAGACTTACTTGACCCTCCGAAAGGGGATGCGTTTGCTCCGCGAAATGAATATGCGTTAAAAATTGATTTAGAAAAACAGCCGCCAATGTTCAAAGTGTCGGATACTCATTATGCAGCCACATGGTTACTACATCCAGATGCACCAAAAGTGGAACCGCCAGAAGCGGTGAAGAAGCGGATGCAACAGTTTAAAGCAAACAGCACATCTCCCAAAAAGGAGGGGAAATAACTGATGGAGCAAAGAGAAAAGTTACTCGAAATTAAAAATTTAAAGCAATATTTTAACGTGGGAAAACCAAACGAAGTACGGGCGGTTGACGACATTTCCTTTGATATTTATAAAGGAGAAACATTAGGACTGGTTGGTGAGTCCGGTTGTGGAAAATCAACGACTGGGCGTACGATTATTCGTCTGTATGATGCGACAGATGGAGAAGTTCTATTCAAAGGAAAAAACGTACATGGTAAAAAATCTCGTGCGGAATTGAAAGAATTTAACCGTAAGATGCAGATGATTTTCCAAGACCCTTACGCATCGTTAAACCCACGGATGAAGGTGGCTGATATTATTGCCGAGGGTATTGATATTCATGGGCTAGCTAAATCGAAAGAAGAACGGATGGAAAAAGTTTATCAACTGTTAGAAACAGTTGGTTTGAACCGTGAGCACGCCAACCGTTACCCACACGAATTCTCTGGCGGTCAACGGCAACGGATCGGAATTGCCCGCGCATTAGCGGTTGAACCTGAATTCATTATTGCGGACGAGCCAATATCTGCCCTTGACGTATCCATCCAGGCCCAAGTCGTTAACTTAATGAAAAAACTCCAAAAAGAAAAAGGGTTAACCTATTTATTCATTGCTCACGATTTATCGATGGTTAAATACATTAGTGACCGTATTGGGGTAATGTATTTTGGTAAATTAGTAGAGTTAGCACCAAGTGATGAGCTGTACAACAATCCAATTCATCCATATACTCAAGCATTGTTATCAGCCATACCGTTACCAGATCCAGAATATGAGCGCTCCCGTAAACGGAAAATTTATGATCCAAGCATTCATAACTACAAAGAAGGCGAAGAAGTAAAAATGCGTGAAGTGAAACCAGGTCACTTCGTCTACTGTTCAGAATCAGAATTTGAAATGTATAAACGTAAATACGGTCAATAATAGCGATCTCCCTCATATGGGGATCGCTTTATTCTTTTTTTCAAATGTATCATTTTGCTACAATGACTTTTCTTTTTAGAAATAGGTAAGGTATGAACAATGAGTGAATACATTTATTAAAAGGAGGTGAACGGTTGTAAGCAATTTCCTCGGAAATTCGACAAAATTTAATAACTTCATTTTTCTCTTCTGTAATTACTGATAGAATAATAGTAAATACTGACAAAATATACGTCTGAGAGGAGATTCATAGGTGGTTACCATCAAACGATTAACCTTTTTTCTCGTCATCGTGCTTATTCTGTCCCTTTCTACACCTGTTTTCGGGACACAAACGTACCTCATCCACACTGAAAGAAAACATGGCCCGTTGACGAAACAATGGGAACAACCTTTAAAACGGTTTGTGTATGATTCGGGATTGACGTTTCAATATCCAGATGCCGTCCGAGGAATTTATGTAACGGGACATTCAGCCGGGGGCAACCGTTTTCAAGAACTCATTCAGCTTATTGAATCAAGTGATTTAAATACCATGGTAATTGATATTAAAGACGATTGGGGCAATTTAACATATGTTCCAAGTGAGAATTCTCCTTTTTATGACATTGGACAAAATTATATAAAAGATCCAAAAGCATTATTAAAAACGTTAGAAGAAAAACAAATTTATCCGATCGCCCGTATCGTCGTCTTTAAAGATTCGGTATTATCACGTAAAAAGCCGGAGTGGTCCTTTGTCAATCAAAATCAAGTATGGAAAAATGGGCGTGGGGAGTCGTTTGTAAATCCATTCGTCAAAGATGTTTGGAATTATAACGTACAAATTGCTATAGAAGCAGCAAAAATGGGATTTCAAGAAATTCAATTTGATTACGTACGGTTCCCAGAAGGATTTGAAAAACGTGATAAAATTTTGACATACAGTATGGGTGACTATGAACAAATCGAGCTAGATAATGTTCAAAAACGAGTAAAAGCGGTCACCGATTTTGTGGCCTATGCAAAAAAACAGCTAGAACCTTATGGTGTAAAGGTTTCCGTCGATATTTTCGGATATACGGCTACTCTACCAGAAGCGCCTGGCATTGGACAAAATTTCTCCAAAATATCAGAACATGTTGATGTGATTTCTTCGATGATTTATCCAAGTCATTGGACTTCGTATTTTGGCATTAGTAAACCTGACTTAGAGCCATATCGACTAGTAAGCGAGTATGCAAAAGTAGAGAATGAAAAATTAAGTCAACTCGAATCCCCGCCAATCTCGCGTCCATGGATTCAAGATTTTACCGCCTCTTGGTTAGGGAAAGGTAATTATCAAGTGTATGGAAAAGAAGAAGTGGAAGCCCAAATACGTGCGTTACATGATCATGGTATACAAGAGTTTTTAATTTGGAATGCAGGTAACCATTATACACCAGGAGTCGATTATACGCCTTAAATGCAACAAATCTCCCTTGAATGGGAGATTTGTTGTTTATTTCCGAAAAAAACGGGTATAACATGAATGTCATTTACGTATGCGATGAATTTTGTTCCAATTTTGTTGCGTTCTTTTTGTTTGCACGATGAACTCTCTTGATGAAGAACGGCTGAACAACCATTCTCCTAAAGAGTTCGTTATTACACCTAAAAAAGCTGTAATCCCTACAATAAAAATCGTTAATAAAAGTAATTCAATGACGATGCCCACGTAATACCCCCTCCATTTTTCTTGTTCATTTTATTTGTATGAAGGTTGTACAGAATGTAATGCTAGCGAGGGAAAAATAATAATCAAATGGAAGAAAAGGGAGTTGAGTGTATGCATTGGTATGAAAAATTAAGTCAATATTTCCCGATTGAAGAAATGAAGTCGAGGGAACATATGGAAACTTTACTAAAGGAAAGAGGCGAAATTTATCATAAAGACGAAGGGCCAAATCATGTTTTGATGTATGCAGAATTAGATGATTTTATTTTTATTGATTATTTATTTGTTTCTAAAAATGCTCGTGGTCAAGGATTAGGACACCAATTGATTGAAAAATTAAAAAAGAAAGGAAAACCGATTATCTTAGAAGTTGAGCCTTTAGACTATGAAGATTCCGATACCGAAAAACGGTTACGTTTTTATAAACGTGAAGGTTTTGAGCACGCGTCCAGTATTGGATATCGTCGTCGATCGCTTGCAACAAACAAAATTAACGAAATGGAAATTTTATATTGGGCACCGAATAATGAACCGGAAGAGCTTGTTTATGAAGCGATGAAAAAAACGTACGAAATGATTCATACCTATAAAGATGAGGACTTATATGGAGAATCATACCAACCTGTAGAAGAAGTATTGACATTTGAGGAAAACCGCCAAAAGGATATTTTAGAGGAAATTTAAATAAAAAATGAAACCTTTTTGCATTATATTTCGTATAACTTAATAGAATGAAAAATGTGTTTGTTGTAGGGTGGAATTGCATAAAAGGAAATGTGAAATTTTTATTAAAACTATATCTTTAGTTCGCTAAATAGTATATAATAAACTATATAGATTTTTTATTTATAGTAATTATAAATAAAAAATGATTTTGACATCTTCGTTCAGTCGATTCACATATATTTTCTTTTTAAGGAGAGTGATGCATGATGGTAACATTGTACACAACACCAAGTTGCACATCATGTCGTAAAGCAAAAGCATGGCTTGAAGAACATGGAATTCCTTACAAAGAACGTAACATTTTTTCTGAGCCATTAACGATCGATGAAATTAAGGAAATTTTACGTATGACGGAGGATGGAACGGACGAAATTATTTCCACACGTTCCAAGGCGTTTCAAAAGCTAAACATCGATTTAGATACACTTCCACTACAAGACTTATTTGAATTAATTCAAAATAATCCAGGTTTATTGCGCCGTCCGATTATTATGGATGAAAAGCGTTTACAAGTGGGATATAATGAAGATGAAATTCGTCGTTTCTTACCAAGAAAAGTACGTACGTTCCAGTTACTCGAAGCACAAAAAATGGTAAACTAAGTCCCGTTTGAGCTGACAGTTAAAGTGTCAGCTCTTTTTTTACATTAAAAGCATACATCCACGAACTTCAGAAGAAAATATACGTAATATTTATAAATTTCTGGCTTGAATTCGCACTTATTTTTCGTTAAAATGATGTGACAATACTAGTGATAGGCAGAAGTTGATTTTAGAAATGGGAAGATATTTTGTTTCCATTTCATTAATTTTTATCATAAAATAGAATTACCAACATCAATAGTGCTCAAGTCTCACAGTTTCCGTTCTTAATTGGGGTGTTCAATCCCTTCATTACTTTCTAACGGAAGGGAGAGGTGTACAATGGAAATCGAACGCATTAACGAAAACACCGTTAAGTTTTACATTTCATACGTTGATATAGAAGAGCGCGGCTTTGACCGTGAAGAGATTTGGTATAATCGGGAACGGAGCGAAGAACTATTTTGGGAAATGATGGATGAAATTCATCAAGAAGAAGATTTTACGTTTGAAGGTCCACTATGGATTCAAGTGCAAGCGTTGGAAAAAGGACTAGAAGTGGTAGTGACCAAAGCACAAATTTCGAAAGATGGTCAGCGATTTGAACTTCCGATTCCTGAAGATAAACTGCGAGACTTTCCTGTTGACGAGCGCATTGAGCAGTTTTTGGATGAACATTTCCATATCAAATCTGAAACAGATGATGAAACGTTAGATTTTACGTTAATGTTTCAAGATTTTGAGCACGTGTTAGCTTTAGCAAAACGCCCCCGTCTTGAGCAATTAAAAACGAAGCTATTCTCGTTTGAAAATAAATACTTTCTTCAAGTCGAGTTTCCAGAGGGTACGTTCGAAGAAGATGAAATTGACGACATTTTAAGTATTTTACTCGAATACGGACAAGAATCACTAGTAACTGTTCATCGTTTAGAAGAATACGGGAAAGTGATTATTTCTGAAAATGTATTCGAACAATTAAATAACTATTTCTCTTCATAAAAGGTTGTCTTGGCATGTGACAACCTTTTTTCTTTGTACATACTACTTACGTTTTTCTCCCAATTTTTATGAAAATAAGGTATATTTCTAAAAGGAAGACATGTTGATTTTGGTTGGGCAGGTGTTTATATGAGAAACACGGTACGGGTGATCATCTTCTTATTATTATTAATCGGCATTTATTTGATTTTTCAAAATCAATTTCCATCTGAATTACTAAAATATTTTAGTTTGTTTATTTCTTTTTCCGTTTTGTTTATTAGTTTTTTAATTTTCTTAGAAAATCGTCATCCCGCCCAAACATTAACTTGGCTGGTGGTGTTAGGGAGCTTTCCGCTAGTTGGCTTTATTTTTTACCTTTTGTTTGGGCGCAACTATCGGAAAGAACGGATTTTTCGAAAAAAATACATTTTAGACCAAGAAGCGTATAGTAAATATGAACGAATCGATGAACGAGCGGAAGAAAAAATTCATCAATTAGGAAAACATCAACAAAAACTGTTCCGTCTTGCCCATCGTTTAGGAAATAGCCCAATTTCATTTGCAACGGAAACGAAAGTTTTAACAAACGGTCAAGAAACGTTTGATCACATTTTACAAGAGCTAGAAAAAGCGAGACATCACATCCATTTAGAATATTATATTGTTCGCCACGATGGCATTGGAACCAAAATTAAAGACATTTTGATTAGAAAAGCTCGTTCGGGAGTGACCGTTCGTTTTTTATATGACGCCGTCGGTTCGTGGAAACTTTCTTCTGCTTATATTCAAGAATTACGGGATGCTGGTGTCGAAATGGTACCGTTTGGTCCTGTTAAGTTACCATTTTTAAATAATAAGTTTAATTTCCGCAATCACCGTAAAATTATTGTTATTGACGGCAATATTGGTTTTGTCGGTGGCTTGAATATCGGTGACGAGTATTTAGGGTTAAATGAACATTTTGGCTTTTGGCGAGATACGCATTTAATGGTGAAGGGGGAAGCCGTTCGCACCCTGCAGCTCATCTTTTTACAAGATTGGTATTACATGACGAACGATAGCTTCTTTTCACCAGGTTATTTGTCTCCTAATCCAGTCCCTGTTCAAGACAGTGGGGGAGTTCAGTTAATTGCAGGAGGGCCGGATAACGAATGGAGTGTTTTGAAAAATATTTTCTTTTCTATGATCACATCAGCAGAAAAGTCCGTTTGGATTGCTTCTCCATACTTTATTCCAGATGAAGATATTTTTTCTGCGTTAAAAATTGCGGCGTTAAGCGGGATTGACGTCCGGTTGTTAGTCCCGAAGCGTCCTGATAAACGAATTGTATTTTACGCATCGAGGTCGTATTTTCCGGAAATGCTTGAAGCCGGTGTAAAAATATACGAATATAATAAAGGATTTTTGCATAGTAAAATTATGATTGTTGATGAAGAATTAGCATCGATTGGTACATCTAATATGGATATGCGAAGCTTCCATTTAAATTTTGAGGTAAATGCCTTTTTATATCGTACCAATAGTACGCAAACATTAGTGAACGACTTTTTAAATGACTTACAAAATGCTGATGAAATTGATTACGAACAGTTTAAAAAACGATCGCTTTTTCATCGAATTGTCGAATCAACTTCCCGTTTGCTGTCCCCTCTTTTATAATAAAGAGGGGATTCCCTTTTTTTAGATTAAAGGAGGCGATTGATTGATTACTGCTAAGACGAATGATGGTACAAGTATTACCGTTCATCCTGGGATGAAACGAGACAAGTTATTCCGCTTAAGAAAGAAGTATTCCTTTTATTGTCCAGGGTGCCACGAGCCAGTTATGTTAAAAATAGGTCAAGTGAAAAGTCCTCATTTTGCTCACGTAAGAAAAAGGTGTGATTGTTGGAGTGAAGGAGAAACTGACCAGCATTTGCAAGGAAAATGGCTTCTTTATCAATGGCTTCAATCCCAAAACGATCATGTCTATTTAGAGAAGGCCATTGGACAGACAAGACAACGCCCCGATCTTTTCATTTCCTCCCATTCTTCGTATGCTATTGAATATCAATGTGCGACCATTCCTATTTCTATTTTTATCACTCGTACGAATCAATATAACCAACTAGGCATTTGCCCGGTTTGGATTTATGGGCATCCTTTAACAGAAATCGCACGTTTTCCCGAAATGGTTCGTTTGAATCGATTTCAGTCCCTGTTTGTCCAATACGATGAGTACGCAGGATTTTGGTTATGTACGTTTTCCCCAGACACGCAATCCTTTATTTTTTATACCCATTTACTTTCTATTACCTCTCACAAAGTGTTTACAAAAAAGATGACGGTTCCCCTTACAAGGGCGACCTTTCCTATTCAACCGCCTTCAAGTCTTCCGTCTCTATCCGCATTATATGATCACTGGTTTCAAGAAAGGCGTTACATGCTGCAAGAACGTATTCGTTATCCACACCGAACCGATTCCTTCTTACAATTTTTATCTAAAAAGCAAACGACCGTATGGACATTACCTCTCGTCGTTGGACTTCCTTTACGTGAAAATTTGATGTTTACGCCATCTGTGCTCGATTGGCAAGGATATCTTTATTTTTCCCTCATACATCAAAGAAAAAAAGGAGAAGTATGTTCCGTTCAAGAGGGTACAAAGGTACTGCAAATGTGTTTAAAGAGAAAATGGTTACATCAACGTTCCATGCCGCTTGTTTCGTACTCATTGAACAAAGCAGTTGTTTCCTATTTCAATGTGCTCACTCATTTACATGTTTTAAAAAGGGAGACGAAAGAGGTCTATCGAATCATTGACAAACCAAAAATACCGTATACCCTTTTGGAATTGGAGAAACTAGAAAAAGATATTGCTCATCGCTTGTCCAAACGCATCACGCATCCTTTTTGACATTAGTAGATTGGAACGAAATAATAGTAAAAGATGAAAGGATTTTGTGAAAATATCAAGAATTGTTTAAAGACAGAATAATTTTCCAATGGAGGGTGTCTATGGCAAACGAAACCAAAGTAAAACAATTACCAAAGCGACATGAAGTCCCTGAAGATTTAACATGGAGACTAGAAGATATTTTTGCAAGCGACGAGGAATGGGAAAAAGAATATCAGAGTGTGGCTAACGAAATTCAAAAAGCAGAACAATTTAAAGGAACTCTAATCGAAAGTGCGGAGCGGCTACTCGAAGCTCTTCAATATCAAGATAAGATTTCTGAAAGAACAGGGAAATTGTACGTGTATGCCCATATGCGTTACGATCAAGATACAACGAATACATTCTATCAAGGTTTAGATGACCGTGCGAAATATTTATATAGCCAACTTTCCAGTGCGTTATCGTTTATGGTTCCTGAAATTTTATCGATCCCGGAAGAACGCTTAAAACAATTTATTGCCCAAAATGAAGATTTGAAGCTATACGAGCATGCATTAGAAGAAATTACACGCAAGCGGCCACATGTATTATCTGCTGAGCAAGAAGAAATGCTTGCAGAAGCATCCCAAGCACTCAATGCATCAAGTCAAACGTTTGGTATGCTCAATAACGCAGATTTGCAATTTCCGACTATTAAGGATGAAAACGGAGAAGAAGTTCAACTTTCCCACGGACGATTTATTCAGTTTATGCAAAGCGAGGATCGACGGGTTCGTCAAGATGCGTTTAAAGCAATGTATGACACGTACGGCAAGTTTAAAAATACGTTTGCTAGCACGCTAAGCGGGGCAGTGAAAAAAGATAATTTTTATGCGAAAGTGCGCAATTATGAGTCCGCACGTCAAGCTGCTCTTTCAGAAAATAACATTCCGGAAAAAGTATATGACAATTTAGTCGAAACCATTAATAAGCATCTTCCGTTATTACACCGGTACATCTCATTACGCAAAAAAGTGCTTGGTGTCGATGAACTTCATATGTACGATGTGTATACACCGCTTGTGAAAGAATCGAAAATGAAAGTTACATATGAAGAAGCAAAAGAGTATCTGTTGAAGGGACTTGCCCCATTAGGCGAAGAATATATAAATATCGTAAAAGAAGGATTAGAAAATCGCTGGGTCGATGTAGTTGAAAACGTCGGGAAACGCAGTGGGGCGTATTCATCCGGAACGTATGGAACGAATCCGTATATTTTAATGAACTGGCAGGACGATATGAATAATCTATTTACGTTAGTTCACGAATTTGGACATAGTGTCCATAGCTATTTAACGAGAAAGTATCAACCGTACACGTACGGACATTATTCGATTTTTGTCGCTGAAGTTGCCTCTACTTGTAACGAAAACTTATTAAATGATTATTTATTAAAGACTGTAACGAATGAAAAGCACCGCTTATACTTATTAAACCATTATTTAGACGATTTCCGAGCAACCGTCTTCCGTCAAACAATGTTTGCCGAATTCGAACAATTGATTCATGAGAAAGCGCAACGTGGAGAGGCGTTAACCGCCGAGTTACTGACAAAAGAATATTACGAATTAAATAAAAAATATTTCGGTCCTGATATGGTCGTTGACGAAGAAATTGGCTTGGAGTGGGCCCGTATTCCACACTTCTATTACAATTTCTACGTTTATCAATACGCGACAGGTTTTAGTGCCGCAACCGCTCTTAGCAAACAAATTTTAGAAGAAGGTGAGCCAGCTGTTACCCGATATATTGATTTCTTAAAGGCTGGATGCTCTGATTATCCAATCGAAGTGTTGAAAAAAGCTGGGGTGGACATGACAACGTCCCAACCGATTGAGGAAGCATGTCAAGTATTTGAGCAACGGCTAAATGAATTAGAAAGCTTGTTATCTTAAATGAAATGATACTAACGTGAAAAAGGAGAACACGAAGGTATAAGTGTTCTCCTTTTTTAACGAAATCCTCTAAACCGTTTCCGCTCATTTAAATAATAGAAAAATAGTAAAAATGAAAGAAGCAATAGTGGTGAAGTGAGATAAATAGGAATTAAATTTAATAAGCCGAGGATGTGTAATCCAAATGAAAAAACGATCAATAAGATCATGAAACTAAGCATGATTTTTTTCATGAAAACGGTCCTCCATTAGGATGTTAGGAGTATTAATATATGTGTCGAAAATAAAAATATGACAATATTGTGAAATAAAAAACAAAGTGTTGCAAAAATTTGTCGAGATATGTTATATTTTATTCGTGAGGTTGATCACAAGCAAACATATACCCCTTTGTTTGACCGTGAAAAATTTCTCCCATCCCCTTTGTTCGTAGAAAGAAACACCCTAGCCTTAATGGCTAGGGTGTTTCTATTTATTATTTTCATATCATTTTTTTCGAATACTAGTACTCGTTTTGTTTGTCCCCATTATAACGCCAAAATGTGCCGTACTTCGCAGGTATTCGTTCGACTTTATTCTGAAGGACCCATTTTTTCATTTCTCGTTCGGCCTCTGCCATGGAAAGATCGTAGACGACTGAAATTTCTTTTGTTGCAACAAGTTTAAAGTGTTGTAAAAACATTTCCAACGGTGGTTTTGGTAGTGGTTCTAGCTTTTTCCCTAACATTTCCTCTAATATCGTGACGTATATATCATACGGATAAATGCCTGAAATTTTTAAACCCTCATCCTCAATGTTTTCATTAAAAAAGACGAGTGTTGGAATTTCGTCTACTTCCATTTCCGAGGTGATTTTTAAGTCACATTGAAAGGCTTTGGCTGCACTTTCTGAATGAAGGTCCTTTTTAAATTCCGTAACATCCAGACCAGCTTTTGTTGCCACTTCCACTAAAATATTGATATCAGAAATGTTTTGCTTACCTAAAAAGACATATTCTTGAAGAATACGTTGAAATTTCAATCCATACTTACGTCCTTGCAGCTCTGCTGCCTTAATTGCAATGGACGCAATAAACGGTGACTCAATTGGATTTTCCAACCATAAGCTTCCATCACAGGACATTCCGGAGCGGCTAGCCGTTCGTTCCCAAATTTCAGCGATATTTTCATGATGCTTGCGAGCTGTTATGTTCAACCTTGCTAAATTTCCGCTCAACACGTGTTTTAGGCGAAAGTATTGTCCATATTCAATATGGAGTTTTTTAATGTATGGTTCCAATGCCCAACATTCCGGGCAAAGAGGATCTATAAAGAAATAAATCTCGATTGGCTTGTTATCAGAATTTGTACAAAAAGTCAAATGGCTCAATGTGACTCACCTTCATGTTCAGGTTGATTCACCATATGATGAGCGGTTAATGTAAACCGTTGCATTAAATACTCCTTTAATGGACCCGAAATTTCCACTTCGTCTAACGCCTCATTCATGCAAGCTAGCCAGGCATTCGCACGTTTTGGCGTAATTGGGAAAGGTAAATGGCGCGCCCGAAGCATCGGATGACCATATCGCTCAGAATAAATCGGCGGTCCACCTAAAAATTGGGTTAAAAACAATTTTTGTTTTTGGGCTGTATTCGTTAAGTCGTCCGGGAAAATAGGCGATAAGTCCGGATGAGCTTTGACTCGACGATAGAAGGCATCAACGAGCATCGAGAGTTTTTGTTCACCGATTAACTGATACGGCGTGTCTATTTTCTCGACCATTTAAAAAACTCCTTTTAGTCAATTTTGTATGTCCTATTTTAGCAATGCCCATTTTATATCTCAAACATAATGCTTAATTGAGGGGCAACTCCCATTATACTGAGACAACATGAAAAAGAAAAACGTCAATTTAAGACACGCTTAAATTGACGTTTCATCTCTAGGCTAAAAATGCTTCTTTTACTTTTTGCACATATGCGATCGTTTCTTTAAATGGAGGAATTCCTCCATGTTTTTTCACATTTCCAGGACCAGCGTTGTATGCCGCTAATGCTAAATCTATATCTCCATTAAATTGGTCTAATAGCTGACGTAAGTATTTTGTACCAGCCATTATATTTTGTTCAGGATCAAAGATGTTGGTTACTCCGAGCGCTTTAGCGGTAGACGGCATGAGCTGCATGTATCCAGATGCCCCCGCACGGCTTACGGCCATTGGATTAAAATTCGATTCATGTTGAATAATGGCCTTTATTAATTTTTTAGGTACATTATACGTTTGGGCAGCTTTTTGAATCAGCGTTTCGACATTTTTATGTAAAATGATCCAATTATTAGTCGGCATGACAGGAAGCGGTCTCTTCCTTTTTGTCATTGCCGAAGTGGTTGGTTCATCATTTTTTAGCCATTCTGCAAAGACGGAAGCAAAGCTGTCCGTTGCATAACTGTTTTCGATTGGAGCGGACCGAAAGCTACGTATCGCTTGAATTTGTAGAAGAGCTTGAAGCTGTTGAATATTCATCGTCTACTTCCTTTCCTCGGTTCGGTCAGCTTGAAGCTGACGATATTTCTCCTCGTAGAATCGTCTTACTTTGTTTTTCGTTGGACGAGTAGGAATCGCCAATTGTTGCAGTAATTTGTCAAAAGCTTGTTTTCCGCTTACAGGATCTGTCACTTCGTATTCTATCTCAAAATCTTCCTTCGATAAATAGTAGCTATGGTCTAGGACAAGTAGCCCGTTTTTATATGTAAGCTCCGCTCGATCTGTACTTAACGTTCCAAAATACTTGATCGTAGATAAGGATATGTTCATTTTTTCTAATTCATGCGCAACTTCTCCAGCCATAAATTTTCCTTCAGTAAGCATTGCTTCAGCTGCATCTTTTGTCAGCGGTTCATTAGTTTCTAAAAGTCCATTTGGATGCGGCTGTTTTAACGTCCATTCAAATGCTCCGTTTTTTTCGCGAATACGTAAAGCAGCCCCTTTTTCTTTCAAGGCAAATGAAGGGGTGTCAAAATAATGATTATGCTGAGTGATAAAAGCAGAGGGAGGAACTTGAAAAAAATCAACGAGTCGATCAAACTCCACTTTTGTTAGCATATTTTTAAATTCGATTTCTACTTCTTTCGTCAACGCGATTCGTCCTTTCTCTATTCTTCTAGCTTTATTATCTATTTTGAAAAAGAAAACATCAATATTTAGAAGAATAAAGGGGGAGTATGTTAAAATAAATAAGGATATGAAAGTGGAAGGGGTATTTTCATGAGAAAAAAGGTACATATTCAAACAGCAACCATTGAAAACTCAACATTAACATTACAACCAACAGAACCGGTCTCATTGAATGATATGGTGCCTTCTGGACAAATGATTGTTGATTCGGACGAATTAGCGTTCGTTTATTTAGTAAAGGAGCAAAATGAGTATACATATATTTATTTACACGAAACGATTTGGTCTCAGCTCAAAGAAGCGATGGAACAACAGCTTCAAGTCAAAATCGTAAGTAATCACGAAGAAATCGTGCTTGAAAATGCGGTTGAAGAATTACAGTACTTAGTGGCCAATATCGAAGGAAACGGCAACTATGGGGAAAAAATGGTCGAAAAAGTAGAACATATTTTTCTTGGAAAATAGGGGATTTGTTGAGGTGGTCATCGGTGAAACATTGGGATTTATTTTTGGCACCGTATAAACAAGCGGTTGAAGAATTAAAAGTAAAGTTAAAAGGAATGCGTGCCCAATTCGAATTAAATAACGTCCATTCGCCGATCGAGTTTGTGACTGGAAGAGTCAAACCGATTGCGAGTATTTTAGATAAAGCGAATCAAAAAGGAATTCCGTTAGATAAATTAGAAACGGAAATGCAAGATATTGCTGGGCTACGAATGATGTGTCAATTTGTTGATGATATTAAAAAAGTTGTAGAATTGCTTCGAATGCGAAATGATTTCCGTATAGTGGAAGAGCGCGATTACATTTCTCATAAAAAGCCGAGCGGATATCGTTCGTATCATGTCGTCATTGAATATCCTGTGCAGACGATTTATGGGGAGAAAAAAATTTTGGCGGAAATTCAAATTCGTACGCTAGCAATGAATTTCTGGGCGACGATAGAACATTCGTTAAATTATAAATATAAAGGTCAATTCCCAGAAGAAATTAAAACGAGATTGCAACGAGCTGCGGAAGCCGCATTCCTATTGGACGAAGAAATGTCGCAAATTCGGGAAGAAATTCAAGAGGCACAAGCATTTTTTACAAAGAAAAAAGAAAAAAATGAACAAGACAAATTAAAAAGTAACGATTAATCTTCTAGCAATCTAATGAAAAGGGTGGCGTACGATGAGATTTTCCATCACATCCAAAGGAGACTCTAAATCGAATACGTTGATGCATAAAATGCGAACGTATCTCCAAGATTTTGATTTAATTTATGATGAAGATCAACCAGATATTGTGATTTCTGTAGGTGGAGACGGAACACTTTTATATGCGTTTCACCGGTATAGCTCCCGCTTAGATAAAACTGCTTTCGTTGGGGTGCATACCGGCCATTTAGGCTTTTATGCAGATTGGGTGCCTGAAGAAATCGAAAAACTAGTCATTGCGATTGCGAAAACCCCGTATCAAATCATTGAATATCCGTTACTAGAAGTGATCATTAGATACCAACATGGGGGGAAAGAATCGCGGTATTTAGCATTAAACGAGTCGACAGTCAAAAGTGTCGAAGGAACCCTAGTGATGGACGTAGAAATTCGTGGGCAACACTTTGAGCGATTCCGCGGAGACGGACTGTGTATATCTACCCCATCAGGAAGTACGGCCTACAATAAAGCGCTCGGGGGAGCGATTATACACCCATCATTACAAGCCATTCAAATTGCTGAAATGGCTTCCATTAATAATAAAGTGTTCCGTACAATAGGTTCACCGCTTATATTACCTGCCCATCATACGTGTATGTTAAAACCGGTCTATGGTCCGGATTTTCTCATTACGATTGACCATTTGACGTTATTACATAAAGATGTGAAATCAATTCAGTTTCGGGTCGCTGATGAAAAAATCCGGTTTGCCAGATTTCGACCGTTCCCTTTTTGGAAACGAGTGCACGATTCCTTCATAGCGGATGAATAATAACATGAAAGGTCGTTGTCAATGAGTCCTTTTACTTTATCGTGGGTCATACGTAAGAATGAACAAAATCAATTGATACGGGATTTTTTACTACAACACCATATTTCCAAAACCACTCTAACTGCCATTAAATTTAAAGGTGGAAAGATTACAGTCAACGGTATCGAACAAAATGTTCGCTACCGATTGCAAGAAGGGGATCAATTAACGGTGACCTTTCCCCATGAGCAAACGACGGTCAAGGGGGAGGACATTCCCCTCCAAATTTGTTATGAAGATCGGGATGTGCTGGTAATCAATAAGCCTCCGCACATGAATACCATCCCTTCCCGGGAGCATCCTTCAGGGAGTTTAGCTAATGCAATTATAGGTTACTATGAAAAAATAGGATACGAAGCAACGGTCCATGTCGTGACGCGACTTGACCGGGATACGTCGGGGTTAGTGTTAGTGGCAAAACATCGATATGTTCATCATTTATTCAGTCAATTGCAGCAAAAAGGAAACGTAAAACGGACTTATCAAGCATTTGTCGAAGGAACGTTGAAAACGAAAAAAGGAACGATTGAAGCACCGATTGGAAGAAAAGACACCAGTATCATTGAACGAGAAGTACGAGAAGATGGGCAATATGCATGCACACATTACGAAGTCATTGCGGAAAAAAGAACCGCCTCTCATGTTCAACTTCGGTTAGAAACAGGGAGAACGCACCAAATTCGGGTACACATGTCTTATCTTGGACACCCATTGCTAGGAGATGAATTATACGGAGGTTCTCGGAAATATATTCATCGACAAGCACTCCATTGTAGTGAGTTGTCTTTTTATCACCCGTTAAAAGAAGACATTCTTTCGTTTCGCGCTCCCATTCCGGAAGACATGCTTACAGCGTGGAAGGAATGTGAATAAGGACGAGCCAAATGAACGGTTCGTCCTTTTTTGTTATCCGATTGGTTTAAATTTTTATGGAACATACGGCATAGAAGAAAGGACGCTTACGGTTTCTAACTCAGGATAACGTAAAGCGGTGAGTTTCCCACCAAATACACAGCCTGTATCAATGTTGACCGTTCGATTCACCCATCGAGGTTCTTTCACGGGTGTATGACCATACACAATAAGTGCCTTTCCATGATACGATTGAGCCCAATCTCTCCGGATGGGCGTTCCATCAGGATGCGTTTCCCCTGTAATATCACCGTATAAGACAAACGTTTGTATTCGCTTATTTGTTCGACCGATATCTTTTTCTTTTATTCCTGCGTGAGCGATGACCAGTTTATGATCATCTAGTACATGATAAAGGGGAGATTGTTCGTACAGCTCCATATATTTTTTTTTGATTTCCTTTTGTTTTTCAGGCGGTAGGGCGGTAAATTCAGCGACGGTCGTTTCTAACCCATGTGTAATTTGGACATTCCTTCCTAAAAAATACCGATAAAGCTTGTTGCAATGATTTCCAGGAGCATAGAAGGCGAGGTTGTTTTTCCAAAGCTTGTACACCGTTTTTACCACTTTTAATGAGTGGGGGCCACGATCCGTTAAATCGCCTACAAATGCTAATTTTCTCCCAAAAGGATGAATCGGATATCCGCTTTGCCAATCGTAACCGAGCATTTTTGTCAGTTCGTAAAATTCATCCCAACAACCGTGGATATCTCCAATAATATCGACTTTCATGGTGTCCTCCTAAAAAGTTTTGTTAAATTCATCTATTTTTCTTGCGTTTTCTTTCTTTTTCCTTTAAAAAGGTAAATAAAGTGTCAAAGTCAAAGGTAGAATTTTATATAAGGACAGTAGGTGGAGATTTGTTAGTATATAAAGGTCTTCCATTTTAAGTATAGCCTTTTTGGTGTAGGAAAACGGAATAAAAAGTATTATGTTTTTTATAAAAAGATGGTATAATCGACAGAAGTTCTTTGGCAATCCCCATCGAACATAATGATGTGAGAGGACGAATCAGCATATAGTAATACAAATCGTTTGTCAAAAAAGTATGGGAAAAGAAGTAGGGAAAGGAGAATGGGGATGGAGCAACATGCATCAGTTACATCACTCGTTATCGTTATTTTAGTGGCCTTCATCACGCCCATTTTGTTACATCGATTAAAATTAAACGCTATTCCTGTCGTGATTGCAGAAATTATTATGGGTTTGTTTATCGGAAAAAGTGGATTTGACCTTGTCGAACCTGACATGTGGCTAGAGACATTATCTACCCTCGGATTCATTTTTTTAATGTTTTTAAGTGGGTTAGAAATTGATTTCTCGGCTTTTTCGAACGGGAAAAAACGAGAAAAATTACCGAATGGAAAAGAAGAACCGAACCGTTTTCTCGTTTCAATGATCGTCTTTATTGGAATTTTTCTTGTGTCATTAGCGTTGTCATACGTGTTTGTTCTGTTAGGTCTTATAGATAACGTCTTATTAATGACCATAATTATTTCCACCATTTCTCTTGGTGTGGTCGTACCAACGTTAAAAGAAGCACATATTATGAAGTCACCTATTGGTCAAACGATTTTGCTTATTGCGGTGATTGCTGATTTAGTGACGATGATCTTACTCGCTTTGTTCGTGTCGTTAAATGATACTGGACACGGTAATATGTTTTTATTACTTCTTTTGTTTGGAGCGTGTGTTTTCTTCTATATCTTTGCCAAACGATTCCGAAACAAAAAATTTATGGAGAAGTTATCAGCTGGAACCGTTCAAATCGATACACGGGCCATTTTTGCCTTAATTACGTTATTCGTTGCTTTATCCGAATCGGTTGGTGCGGAAAACATTTTGGGAGCCTTTTTAGCTGGTGTTCTCGTTTCGCTTTTATCACCGAACCCGGATTTGGTGCATAAATTAGATTCTTTTGGCTACGGATTTTTAATTCCGATATTCTTCGTAATGGTCGGTGTTGAGTTAGACTTATGGTCAATGTTAAGTAACAAAAAAATGCTCATGTTGATTCCGTTACTTTTACTTGCGTTCTTTATTTCGAAATGGATTCCAGCCTTGATTTTAAGAAGATGGTATGATTGGAAAGTGGTTCACGCATCCGCCTTTTTATTAACTTCCACATTATCATTAGTCATCGCAGCGGCAAAAATTGCTGAGCGGATGGGAGTCATTACACCGGAAATGAGCGGAACGTTAATTTTAGTTGCGGTTATCGCATGTGTGATTACACCGATTATGTTTAAAAAATTGTTCCCACTTGAAGAGGAAGTGGAGACAAAAATCAAAGTGGCCATTGTTGGAGCGAACCAATTGACCATGCCGGTTTATCGCGAACTAAAATCGTCGTTATATGAACCGATGTTGTATCACACTAAACAAGATAAATCCGATCAAATCATCTCCGATTCATTATTTCATATTGAAGAAATTGATGATTACGAAATTGAAACGCTCCAAAAGGAAGGTATTTTTGAAGCCGATATTGTCGTCATTTCCACGGGTGACGAAGAACGAAACGCTACCCTTGCCGTAGCCGCTAAAGAACAAGGTGTCGAACGTGTCATTGCCCGCATTGAAAGCCCAGATTTAGAAGAGTCATTGCGTGAGCAGGACGTCGAAGTATTCTCTGTCTTTTTATCAACGAAAGCGTTATTACGTGCCCTTATTGAATCACCAAGTGTAATCAATATTTTAACGAACCAAGAAACAAGCCTATATGAAATAAATATGCGAAATCATTTGTTTGAAGGCATGACGTTACGAAAATTCCCGTTTACGGGCGATGTCATCTTTGTCCGCATTTTCCGTGGGAAAGATTCCATTGTTCCGCACGGAGATACGGAACTTCATATGGGCGATCGACTCATTGTAACAGGATCGAAAGAATATGTCGATGAACTGAAGCGCGAGCTCGAATTTTGTGAGAAATGTTAGTATTGAAAGAGGTCTCTCCGTTACAGGGAGAGGCCTTTTTCTTTGTAAATGAACATATCCTACTTGGATTTCCGGATAAAACCAATTGATTTTCGTTCTTCTCTTTTCAAATCCCCTAATTTCGGTTAAAATTATGACTAGGTACTAATAACAGATGAAAATAGGAGGAGTTTTATGACCCTATCGTTAAAAGGAAAAACGTTTGTTGTTATGGGTGTAGCGAATAAACGTAGTATTGCTTGGGGGATTGCCCGATCCTTACATAATGCTGGAGCACGATTAATTTTTACGTATGCAGGTGAACGTCTCGAAAAAAGTGTTCGTGACTTAGTTGAAACGTTAGAAGGAAACGACTCACTTGTATTACCATGCGATGTAACGAATGATGAAGAAATTGCAGCATGCTTTGCCACCATCAAAGAACACGTAGGAAAAATTGATGGAATTGCTCATTGTATTGCGTTTGCGAATAAGGAAGAACTGCAAGGCGAGTATATGAATACAACAAGAGAAGGTTTCTTATTAGCTCATAATATTAGCTCGTACTCTTTAACGGCTGTTGCTAAAGCAGCGAAGGAGTTAATGTCAGAAGGCGGAAGCATCGTGACATTAACTTACCTTGGCGGTGAGCGTGTCGTAACGAACTACAATGTTATGGGTGTAGCGAAAGCTTCTTTAGAGGCAAGTGTTAAATATTTAGCCAACGATTTAGGAAAATACGGTATTCGTGTTAATGCGATTTCAGCTGGACCGATTCGTACGTTAAGTGCGAAAGGGGTAAGTGATTTCAATAGCATTTTAAAAGAAATTGAAGAGCGTGCTCCGCTTCGTCGTACAACTACGCAAGAAGAAGTTGGCGATACAGCGTTATTCTTATTCAGTAATTTATCTCGTGGAATTACAGGGGAAACGATTCACGTAGACTCTGGTTACCATATTTTAGCACGGTAAAACAAAGGCTGACTCGAATATAAAAAAACGAGTCAGCCTTTGTTATTTCAAGGAGGTAGGTCATGACTATGACAGTATCAATAAATTATCAATCATCAATCAATATTTTGTAAAGTTATTTTTAAAATTTGCTCCTCCATACACGAAATAAATATTTATGAAACGTCCGCTTTATCCTTGCATACATTTAGATGAGGGAATTTTATTTGGAGGTGACATAATGGGAAAAGAATCAAATGAGCCAAAAAAACCGCTACTTTATATTCAGCAACCATCTTTACAATTAGTAAAACCAAAAATGCAAGATATGTTTAAAACAAGAGCCAATGAAAAATCGGTAAAAGAATCAAAAAAAAAGCAGAAAAAACAAGCAGAACAAACTAAGGAAGTCAGCTCATTAGTCGGTACTCTTGATGAGCCGAAGGAAAAAAAAGATGAAAACGAACAAGTAGAACAACCAAGAGAGGATCGGTTTGGACTTTACAGGGTTCGTGATGTCAAACCGTTCAAAGAGCTATCAGTTGTAGAAAAAATCGACTATTTATCTCGTTTTCCGAGCTTAATTGCTCCATTGCCATGCGAATTTGTAACAAAAAATGGTTCCGTTAAAGGGATTCTCTATCGTCGAAATAACGATCAAATAATCATTCGTATGTTCAACGGGGAAACGAAAGACATCCCGCTGTCTCAAATAAAAAATATCCATATGATTGGGCAAAGAAATTAACCAGCCGATACATTTTGTTTGGCTGGTTTCCTTCCGTTATTCGTAATTGTCCATAAACACAACGGCCACGCAAGGAATCGTACAAAAAGCAACGTCGATCAACAGTAATTTTATTTTTATGAAATCAACTACATTAGATTCTTTATCAAGATTAATGCATCATTCATCATTCTCAGTTACTAATTCACCTACCTTATGACTTTTAGTGAGTGAGCTAATACACGAAGTAGAGCACAATAGAAAGGGGCGCAATTATGCATGTTTCCTGGTTGTTCCTATTTATATTAAGTTTTGCAGTGTTTCGTATGACTCGGCTCCTCGTTTTTGACCGTATAACTGAATTTATCCGAGCCCCTTTTTTTGAAAAAATAAAAGAGAGAGATGAAAACGGGGAATGGGAAACGTATCTTGTGCCGAAAAAAGGGGGGATTCGTGGATTTATCGGTGAATTGCTAAGTTGCTATTGGTGTATGGGAATTTGGGTGACGGGCTTTGTTCTTGCTGCCTATTGGTGGTATCCAACCATATCGTTTCCGTTCATTCTTCTTTTTTGTATTGCTGGCTTAGCCGCTCTTATTGAGTCTGTATTGCAACATTGGTTCAATTAGGTCATGCATAAAGAACAATATCTGTATGTGTGCAACATATAGTAGAAAAGAGCATTCTTTTACAAGAGAGAGGAGAAAGGTAATGATACAAAAACCGGTTAAAGTACAGAAAAATAGTACCATCGTTAAACATCCGAAAACAAAAAAAGGTGGATGTGGCTGCGGAAAAAAGAAAAAAACATACCGTAGCTTCTTTCGATATTAAACTCGGCTCATGCCGGGTTTTTTCGTGTGATAAAACATAAAATCTGAATTTCGGAAAAAACTAATGATAACGAAAAAAACATAAGGAGAATGGTGATGAAGAAACAATGGATTGTTAGTACATTTACGTTGGTTCTTTTTCTTTTCGGATGTGCAGGGGGAAATGATGAAATAAAGGATAGCCAGCTTTCTTTACTGAAAACCACGAATCCCCCTCCGTTAGAACTAAATAAGGAGAAGGAAACGGTCGCTTCTCAAGTCAAAAAAGAAGTGCAACAGATGAAAGAACTATACGATGTGGCCGTCATTGTAGGTGAAGAGGATATTTTAGTGGCTTATAAAGTGAAGCATCTTTATCGTATTCGTATGAAAAAAATTGAAAAGAATCTCAAAAAAACGTTAGAGAAGAAATTTCCAGGTGAAAACTTTTCTGTCTCCAGTGATTACAAAGTTTTTCTTGAAGCTGTTCGATTAAAAGAAAAACTAGATGAAGGAAAAATAAGTAAAAAAGAAGCGAATAAAAAATTAAAAAAGTTAATTAAATTGAAGGATAAACAAACATAGGAGGTCTCTGGAATGAAAAACCAACAACAAGTTCAACAAGAGTATCAGCAGTTAGAAAAGCAATTAGAGATAAAACGTCCACTGTTAAAAAATTGCATTAAAGCTTTCTTTGTTGGAGGGACGATTTGTCTCATTGGACAGGCCGTTACATATTTTTATGTTTATTTCTTTAATTTTACGGAACAATCGGCTGGGAACCCAACCGTGGCAACAATGGTATTTTTCTCTATGTTGTTGACGGGATTCGGTATATATGACCGTATTGGCCAATTTAGTGGGGCTGGAAGTGCGGTACCGGTTACAGGCTTTGGTAATGCAGTTATTTCAGCGGCGATCGAACATCGGACGGAAGGATTTGTCCTAGGTGTTGGCGGGAATATGTTTAAGCTTGCTGGCTCGGTCATTTTATTCGGTGTATTTTCCGCGTTTGTTATAGCCATTATCAAAACGATCCTCATTAAATGGGGGGTTATTTAATGAAAAAAGGAAATGGTAGTTGGGTATTTCCTAATCAGCCGACCATCCTTACGACAGGGGTAGTGGGGGGACCTTTTGAAAAAAACGGGTTACTAAAAGATGACTTTGATTTTTTTTACAACGATTTATGGATGGGACAAAAATCGTACGAAAATGCGCATCGAGTGCTGATTGAAGATGCTGTTCAAACCGCGTTACAAAAGAAAAAGATATCCCCCCAACAAGTGCAATTTTTTCTATCTGGGGATTTAATCAATCAAATCACTCCTTCGAGTTTTGCTGCTCGTTCGATCGGTATCCCGTATATTGGCCTTTTCGGAGCATGTTCCACGTCAATGGAAGGATTAGCGTTATCTGCGATGATTATAAATGGTGGTGGTGCAGATTACGTCGTAACTGGGGCAGCAAGCCATAATGCAGCAGTAGAAAAGCAGTTTCGATACCCAACAGAATACGGCAGTCAAAAACCTCCAACCGCACAATGGACGGTCACTGGAGCAGGATATGCGCTCATCGGGACAAGAGAGCAGGAGGTGAATCCTGCTCCACGAATTATATCAGCCACCATTGGAAAAGTGTTAGATTTAGGATTGAAAGACCCGTTTAATATGGGGGGAGCTATGGCGCCTGCTGCTGTGGAAACCATCACCCAACATCTGGAAGATTTAAACATTGAACCATCCTATTATGACCTCATTGTCACAGGAGATTTAGGAACAATTGGTCGTAATGTGGCATTAGAGTTATTTGATCAAAGAAAAATCGCCATCGATAAATCGATGTTCCAAGATTGTGGACTCATGATTTATAGAGACGGCCAACCGGTGCAAGCTGGGGGAAGTGGTGCCGGCTGTTCTGCAACAGTCTTGTACGGACACTTATTGAACCAAATGAAGGAAGGAACGTATAAGCGAATATTAGTAGTTGCTACAGGAGCTTTATTAAGTCCATTAACGTTTCAACAAAATGAATCCATTCCATGCATCGCGCATGCGGTGGCTATCGAATGGATATAAAGGAGGGTGATTCGAAATATGCTGGCCATGTTTTTTTGGGCGTTTGTCGTTGGTGGACTTATTTGTGTCATCGGCCAACTGTTGTTTGATGTAGTAAAGTTTACACCAGGGCATACGCTAAGTACATTAGTTGTTATTGGCGCAATTTTAGAAGGATTCGGTTTGTATGAACCATTAATTGATTTTGCTGGTGCAGGAGCCACTATTCCGATTACGAGTTTTGGTAATGCGCTTGTTCACGGAGCAATGCAAGAGGCGGAAAAACACGGTCTTGTCGGTGTATTAACCGGAATGTTTGAAGTGACAAGTTCTGGTATTTCAGCAGCCATTATTTTTGCGTTTATCGGTGCGCTTATATTTAAGCCAAAAGGTTAAAAACAGCTTTCATGAGCTGTTTTTTTTATTTTTTTAAAGTAAAGGTATTTGTTTGCAAGGAAGAAAACGCGGGGAGTTAGGATGGTGCCTATACCGTTTGTAGAGAAATGACATATGTTAATAGTGAGCTTAACAAAAAGTGAGGTGACTGTTCATGTTTGGTTACGGTGGTTACGGCGGTTACGGCTGTGGTTGTGGATACGGCGGATACGGCGGATACGGCGGAGGATCAACATTCGTGTTAATCGTTGTATTATTCATCTTGTTAATTATTGTAGGCGCAAGCTTCTGCTAATGGATTGAGGGTGAAGGATGGGATCTCGTATGGTTGATTCCATCCATTTTGTTTTTTTTATCACCAATGAGGATGTCGTATCATACGTTAACAGTAGATAAAAGGGAGGGCGGAATGAACAAATGGATAATCAATTTTTTAAGAACATCGAGAAAAAAACCGGTGTCAATATGAAAGACGTATTTGAATTAGCGAATTCGCTGCAAAATGCGAATTTTAATGATGAGAAAACGATACGTGGAGTCATTAAGCGAGTTTCTCAAATTGCGAATAAACCTGTGTCGAAAGAGTTAGAAGATAAAATTGTGCAATCAATTATTAAAGATGGCAAAAAAATAGACTTTGGTACGATTTCCAATATGATCAACAAAAATAACAAATGAGACTTGTCATCAGACAAGTCTTTCTTTTTACGGTCATTAAATGAGAGTAACTAACGTATGAATATGGTAAATACAAGAAAAAAGGAGTGGTCGGATGGGTTATCTCTTACCCCTTTCTTCATTTGAACGGGAACAATTTCATCACCGGATGATTAATGAACAAAAGGAGCTGTATCGGTTAACGGCCACGTATAAATCAATGTTTCAACCGATCGATTCACGATTTCAGCGAAAGGATGTCCCTTTTTCCAAGAAAGAAAAGAAACCCTCCTTTTTCCGCAACCAGTCTGCAGCTTCTCATTCCACCAATGAACAGCTCATTGCAGACATAACCGGGAAAGGACGGCTATTTAATGAAAGAATTTAAAGAAAGCATACTTATTTAGACGAATATCCTTGTATAATCATGGCTTTCCCTTCTTCATACTCGGCGTACAACACCTCGCGAATGGTTGAAAATCCCTCTTTTTTTACTTTTGATTCTAGCCACTGTTGATCTTTTCCAACAAGCTCTAAGTTACGATGAATGATTTCTCCATCCATAATTAAGGCAACAGGTAAGGAAGGGGCGGATAAAGAGAGATCCAAATCCTTCTTTGTTACCGATTCATATTCGGGTTTTTTTAAGGTGCTGATCGTCCCATCTGTTTCCAAAAGAGCATATTCGCATTCCCGAATAGAAAAGATGCCTTTCGATCGAAGGAGATGTTGAAGTTGATTTAAATCTAAATGATTTTTTTTCAATTCTTCATAAATAATTTTCCCTTTTCTTATCACAATGGACGGTGTGCCTTCTAGTACATTCCGCAATTTTCTTGATTTTTGCGTGGCGATTTCTGTAAAAAATATTAACAACCCCCATAATCCGATCGCAAATAATATGTGATGAATATAAACATTTTGATCGAATAACGCATTCCCTACGAACTCACCGAGGATGAGGGCCGAGATAAAATCAAACGCTGTAATTTGGGTAATTTGTGTTTTTCCTAAAAATTTCGTTAAAAACAATAAAGCGAAGTAACCAATAATAAGCTCAATTGTAATTTGTATATACATAAAACGATTCTCCCTCTATATAAATACATTTTCATTGTAGACGGTTTCAAACGTTATCATACATACAAATAAAAAAACGCTTATTCTTTGCCCAAGGAGCAAAGAATAAGCGTTTATAACATTTTTTCCATTGTTTGATGAGGGATGCCAGCGTCCATAAATTCATCAGAAATCACTTTGTAATGGAGCCGTTCGTAAAAAGGAATCGCGTGTGTTTGCGCATTTAACACCACTTTGGATAATTGCTTTCGTCTAGCTTCTTCTTCAATCGCTTTCATAATAAGTTTTCCTGCCCCTTTGTTTCGATAAGCAGGGAGTACACAAATTCGTTCGATTTTTCCTTTCCCATTGAGAATCCTCAAACGTCCCGCGCCTACTGGTTCTTTTCCATCGTATAATACGAAATGGGTTGCTGAATTTTCGTGTTCATCGATTTCTTCTTCAGGAGGAACGTTTTGTTCTTTGACAAATACTTCATGTCGAACAAAAAAAGCATCTTCTAATTGCTCAGGTGTGTCAACGACCTTAACTTCCATGAACCATTATTCCTTTCCTAATCTAAATGTTTCATAAACTGTCCATGAACCATTTTCTAACTGATACAACAAATGGAAACGGTCGATGGTTTCCTCATGTGTAACGTCCAGCATGCGTAGTGAACTGTATACGTCGGCTAATTCCCCATTTGACAGCTTTTGTCCAATTGTAATATGAGGGACAAACATGTATTCAGGTTCCCCGCCTAATTCTCCGGAGTGTAAATCATTATGCAGATTTTTTAACGTTTCCGTGCACTCCACCTTTAAATAAATCACGTTATTTACTGGTTGAAAGGAACTAATTTTGGTTACTTTTAACGGGAAAGGATCATATTTTTTGGCAATTTGATGCAGGGTATCGGCGATTTTTTTTATTTCGTCTTCATCTGCTTCAAACGGGTATTTTAATGTAAGGTGCGGAGGAATCAATGCGTAATGAGGGTCATAACGTTTTCGATAAGAGTTGGCTAAATCTTGGAGCTTCTTTGAAGGGAAGATGGCAATTCCGTACTTCATATGTGTAACCTCCTTATTGGAAATATTTCCAATTGATTAATAATAAATGATGTATATTATTATATCAAATTTTCCGAAATTTTAGTATAGGAAAAGAGAAGGGGTTTCCCTTCTCAATAACCTACTCGTTAAACAAACTTTCGATCAACATACGTTATATTTTATCCAAACATATGGGTAAGTGCCCGTTTTAAATCTGGCTGCCAATATTTCCACGTATGGTCCCCGTCAAATTCTTCATAAAAATGTGAGAAGCCTTTCTCGTTAAACAATTGATGTAGTTGACGGTTTGGTTCTAAGAAATCTTTCACTTGCCCATCTGTCGTTTCAACTGCAGTTTCATTTTTACCAATAATTTGATAGACCGATAATAGTTGTAATTGTTGATGATTTTTTACGGCGTCTAGAACGTGTTCATCGACATAAGGGGATTGGAGAATGGCTTTTCCAAATGTGTGTGGATATTTTAGAGCGGTCATTAATGAAACCGTAGCTCCTAAAGAATCCCCAATGAGCGCTCGTCCCATTCCCATTTGATACGTCGGAAACTCATCGTCTAAAAACGGCACAAGTTCGTGTGCAAGAAAGCGGATGTATGCTTCATTTTGCTCACCTTCTGGATGATATTTCGCCCGGCGATCTTGAACATTCTTATATGGAATTCCAACAATAATTAAATTATCAATTTCCCGGTGATGAAGAAGCTCGTCGACTACGCGTGCAATTCTTCCTAGTTGGAAATAGTCTTTTCCATCTTGAGCAATGAGAAGAGAGTATTTATATAAGGGAGAAAACGTTGCCGGCAAATATACCCAAAGCTGAAGATCTTCATTTAAGGATGTACTATGAAACGTCATTTCTTTAATTTGACCTTTTGGAACTGTCATGCTGATTCCCCCAATTGAATTAGTTAAGCGATTACATTGTACCATAACTTAAGGAAAATTCCCAAAACAGTAATAGAAAGCGTTCCGTGTTATAATGAATAGTAGCTGACAGCTAGGGAGGGAGAAAAATGACACAAAAACGAATTCATTCCGATGAAGTAACAAAAGCGGCACGGCAACGATTACTAGATCGTGGTGTCACGATTGAAGCGATCGCTGAAATTGTCTATGAAATGCAATATCCATACAACCCACAATTAACAATGGAAGAATGTATCGAAAGTGTGGAAAAAGTTTTGTTAAAACGAGAAATTCAACATGCGATTTTAGTCGGTGTTGAACTTGATATGCTAGCAGAACAAAAAAAGCTATCTGAGCCTTTACAAACCATTGTAGAAACGGACGAAGGGCTGTTTGGTGTCGATGAAACGATCGCGTTAGGTGCGGCCCTTGGTTATGGAAGTATTGCTGTTACGACATTTGGGCATTTAGACAAGAATAAAGTTGGAATTATTCGGGACTTAGATACGAAGAAAGGAAAAGGGGTACATACCTTTTTAGACGATATTGTCGGAAGTATTGCGGCTAATGCAGCATCGCGTTTAGCTCACCGTTCCCGTGACCTCGAAGAAGGGCTTAGTCGCGAATTAAATGATGAAGAATTAATTGGATGAAGACCCTTAAACGAGGGTCTTTTAATGTTAGTTATTGTAAGCGTTTGTATACATTTTTTATGCAAAAACTTTGGGAGGGATTTGCCGAATCTAGTAGATTCATATTTTTTAAAAGCATCAACAAATTCTTTCATGCCGAAAAATAATGTCACAAATAATAATAAAAATTTGACAATTGTGTCATAGGTTATGTTAAAATATGATACAGCAATCTGTAATTTTATAAAAGGGGGAATAGAATATGAAGAAGCGTAGCTTTTTTCTTTTCACTGCGTTGATCGTTGCCCTGTCCATGGTGCTTGGAGCATGTGGTACTAACGACGATTCTTCCAATGGTGGAGACGTAGACTTCATTAGTATCGTAACAGGGGGTACGGGTGGTACATATTATCCGTTAGGCGGTATTTTTGCAAAGCTTATTTCAGATGAAACGGACATTGAAGCAAACGCTGTTACTTCCGGTGCTTCTGCTGAAAACATGGCTACGTTAAAAGCAGGCGATGCAGAAATCGCTTTCACACAATCGGACATTGCCACATATGCGGTTGAAGGAAAATTAATGTTTGAAGGAAATAAAGTAGAAAACGTAAAAGCTATCGGTACGCTTTATCCAGAAACGATTCAAATTGTAACAACAAAAAAATCTGGTATTAAGTCTGTGGAAGACTTAAAAGGAAAAGTTGTTTCTGTTGGTGAAGCAGGCTCAGGTACACGTGCAAATGCTGAGCAAATTCTTGAAGTACACGGTTTAACACTTGATGATTTACAAGTTCGTAACTTAGATTTTGGTGATTCTACAACTGGTATTCAAGACGGAACGATTGATGCTGCGTTTATTACAGCTGGTACTCCAACTGGTGCCGTTGAAGGTTTAGCAGCAACAGAAGATATCGTCATCGTGCCTATTGCGGAAGACAAAATCAATGAAATCATTGAAAAGTATCCTTACTATGCAAAAGATGAAGTACCTGCTGGAACTTACGGCATTGAAGAAGCTGCACCTACTGTAGCAGTTCAAGCGATGCTTGTTGTTCGAGAAGATTTATCAGAAGATGTTGTTTATAACATCACAAAAGCGATCTTCGATAACGCTGAAGAAATTGCGAAAACACACGCAAAAGGGGAATTTATCAAAGCGGAAGATGCACTTCAAGGTTTAGGTGTGGAATTACACCCAGGTGCGAAAAAATACTTTGATGAAAAAGGAATTTCCCAATAAGAGGATTTCATGCATACGTAAGGAGGAGAATAGACCGAATAAGTCTTTCGGTCTATTCTTTTCTTGTGTGGAAATATATGCACGGATTATGGAAAAGAAGTGAATCAGATGATTAATAGAAAATTTTTTGTTTTTCTATTATTAAGTCTATTAGGGGGGATTATAATTTTTACTTGTATCCCCTTTCAAAAAGCGGTAATATTTGAAATGCCAAGCAACCATCAACTCCTCGCATATATTCCATTAGATGGTAAACAAACCTTTCAAATTCAATACACCCATTCCATTCATTTATCTGAAGTTCGTGAAACATACCAAGTAATAGAGGATGATCGACTTCAACTAGTCGAATTAATGTATGAAGACATGGCCATTGGAATGCCCCAAGATGCGAGTGAGGGAGAGGTATTCGAAAAAATCGATGGTAAGTATTATATTAAAAATATGAGGCGAACCTTTTCCTTGTTTGATCTTCGTGTAGGGCAAGTGATAGCGAACCATCGGCTGATTTATCAAGATCATGTCTATCCTTTTCACTCTTTTGTCGAACCAGGAACGACAATTCGGATTAAAGTTGATACCCTCACATTGTGGGAGCTTTGGAAAGGAGTGAATGTCATTGAGCGATAAAAAGTTCGAAACGTTATCGCCAGAAAAACAACAGCAGCTGTTAGAAAAATATGATCCAGAATCCGCAACTAGGAAACTATCAGGTGCTGCGAAGTGGATTGCCTTTTTTGGTTTGTTAGCATTTTCGATTTTTCAATTGTTGTCAGCTATTACGCAAATTTTTCCACGACAAATTTTATTGTCTATCCATTTAGGATTTGCCCTTTCGTTAATCTTTTTACTTTTTCCTGCCCGTAAAAGAAGCGGGAAAAAGCATAAAGTTGCTTGGTATGATGTCATTCTATCCTTGTTATCCATTGTGGTCGGATTGTACTGGCCGATCATGCTAGATCAAATTGTCAATCGTGTTGGTCTTTTAACCACAACGGACTTTTTTGTTGGTCTTATTGCAGTTTTATTAGTGTTAGAAGCGACACGCCGAGCGGTAGGACTGCCGATTACGATCATTGCGTCCATCTTTTTAATTTATGCTTACTTTGGTCCATACATGCCGGGCTTTTTAGCACATCGTGGGTTGAAGCTTGAAACCCTTGTGAAAACGATGTTCTATACGTCTGAAGGTATTTTAGGAACGCCGTTGTATGTATCGGCGACATTTATTTTCTTGTTCCTATTATTTGGTGCTTTCCTTGTGAAAACAGGTGTTGGGCAATATTTTAACGATTTAGCGGTAGCGCTTGCTGGTCGCCGTACGGGTGGTCCGGCAAAGGTAGCGATTTTCTCCAGTGCCCTTCAAGGAACGATTAGCGGAAGTTCGGTAGCTAACGTGGTTACTTCCGGTTCCTTTACGATTCCAATGATGAAGCGACTTGGATATCGCAAAGAATTTGCTGGTGCCGTTGAAGCAGCGGCGTCAACAGGTGGTCAATTAATGCCGCCGATTATGGGAGCTGCCGCCTTCTTAATGGTGGAGTTTATTGGTGGTGGCATTACGTATTGGGAAATTGCAAAAGCAGCCGCCATTCCAGCTCTTTTATATTTTTCTGGTATTTGGATTATGACGCATTTTGAAGCCAAGCGTATCGGTTTAAGAGGTCTTTCCAAAGAAGATTTGCCAGACCGTACAGAAGTATTGAAGAAAATTTACTTACTCATTCCGATTTTAGCGGTCATTTTGCTGTTAATGAGCGGTATGAGTGTAATGAGAGCGGCGCTTTGGTCTATTGTTGTAACGATCGCCGTTAGTGCGATTCGTAAGGAAACACGTATTGGGTTTAAACAAATGGTTGAGGCCCTTGTAGATGGAGCGCGTACAGCTCTTGCTGTAGCTGCAGCAACGGCATGTGCCGGTATTATCGTAGGGGTCGTTACAAAAACAGGATTAGGATTAAAGCTCGCTAACGGATTAGTTGATTTAGCGGACGAAAAATTATTCCTAACATTGCTATTTACGATGATTGCGGCGATTATTTTAGGTATGGGTTCTCCGACAACGGCGAACTACGTCATTACTTCAACCATCGCGGCACCAGCTATTATTCTTTTAGGGGTACCTGAACTAGCGGCGCACCTGTTCGTCTTTTACTTCGGTATTATCGCCGACATTACCCCACCGGTAGCCTTAGCCGCGTTTGCCGCAGCTGGTGTATCGGGAGGAGAACCAATTCGTACCGGGCTTAACTCAGCGAAGCTCGCTATTGCCGCGTTTATTATCCCGTACATGTTTGTCTATAATCCAGCGTTATTAATGATTGATACAACGATTCCGCACCTTCTATGGGTCATTTTCACAGCTATTTCAGGAATGATTGCCATTGGTGCAGGGATGATTGGCTACTGGTATCGTAAGCTTATGATTCCTGAACGTCTTCTCTCCATTGCTGGGGGGCTTATGTTGATTTACCCAGAAGGAATGACGGATATGATTGGTCTAGGCATTTTTGTGCTCATGATCGTGCTTCAATTTGTCTTCAAACGTGAAAATAAAGAAGTTAACGCACGTGCGTAACAAATCGAGGGGAGAACCCTCGATTTGTTTTTTAAGCATATTTCTCGCGTTTTAGTAAAAGACGTGATACGTTAGCATTGGAAGGTGAAAAGCATGAAAATTACCGTTTATTCAGATTTTGTTTGTCCGTTTTGCTTTTTAGGCAAACAAACGTTACACGAAGCCGTAAAAGATAAAGATGTAGAAATCGAATGGAAACCGTTTGAATTACGACCTGAAGGAACCCAACCGCTATCACCAAAAAGCCAATACATTCAGCAAGGCTGGAAAATGTCTGTGAAGCCGTTAGCAGATCGGTTAGGAGTTAAGATGATGTTACCGGAAATGGATCCGCACCCACGTACCCAAAAAACGCATGAAGGCTTCCAGTTTGCGAAAGAACGTGGAAAAGGCAAAGAATACGTTGAAGCCGTCTTCCAAGCGTTTTGGCAGGAAGGGAAGGACATTGGAAACGTGGACGTCTTAGCTTCCATTGCTGAAGAAGTGGGCCTTGAACGTGAAAAGTTTACTGAAGCGTTACAAAATGGAGAGTACGCTCAAGCGCATCAAGTTGAGCTCCAACACGCCTACCGTGAAGCGAACGTTACCGCTGTTCCAACGATCATCATCGGAAACCGCAAACTGCAAGGCGTCCAACCGAAAGAAGTGCTTGAACAAGTCATCGCTGAACAAAGCACTGGTCATGACGATCATTCTGGCCAAGCCTGTGGAATCGACGCGTGTGAATAAAACAGTCTTATAAGGCTGTTTTATTCACTCAAAAAAAATAAAAAAACCCGTTGACAGTTCAGGTTAAATCATGTATATTATTAATTGTCCGATACAACAGCATAACTTGATTCCGTAGCTCAGCTGGGAGAGCGCCACCTTGACAGGGTGGAGGTCGCTGGTTCGAGCCCAGTCGGAATCATCAGTTGGAGAAGCCGTAAATCCTTGGATATAAAAGGGTTTACGGTTTTTTGTGTTGTTTTAACTTTAATAAAGTTAGGTGCAGCGGGCTATATGGCGACGAACTTGGCGACCGATTGGCGACAATAGTACAACAGTAGTTATTTTTTAGTGTTAGCTAAACAATGCTTTATTTAGTTTTTCAGTAGCTTCTTTCTGCATGGTAGGTAAAACGTGTTTGGGCTTCCGTAAATCTTACGGGCGATTTAAGCCATTACACAAGGACATACAGCTCTATTTTTGACAGCTGACGATTTAGTAGCCAAGTGCCGTAAGGTCAATGATAAAGGCACTCTCCAACGGCTCTTTAACCGATGGAGTCATTCGGATGTATTAATCATTGATGAAGTCCTCCGGTTATTTTCCTTTTGATGAACTGACTGCCAGTGTCTTCTTTCAAGTCGTATCAAAACGATACGAGCAAGGAGCCATGATTTTAGCATCGCACAAATCTTACCCTGAATGGGGAAAGGTGTTTTGTGACGATGTATTAGCAACGGCCACTTTGGATGGGCTCTTACATCATGCGATTACGTTCAACATCAAGGGAGATTCCTATCGTTTACGAGAAAAGAAAAAGCAGAAATTTATCCTGTTCATGCAACTCCTAAACCATTCATAATGAGGAATATCATTTCGTTGAAATTGGGGAAAATTAAATAGATGTTGACAGTGCGAATTCAAGAGAAATGAAACTACCTGTCCTCTGCGGTATACAGGGGGCAGGTAGCCTAGGTGGTTGTATGTGTTCTATTTTAAGAGTTCAGTTCACTTATGATTCTCTAGACAGAATATCGTTTTTTCGTTTTTGGGATATGGTTTTGTCTTACCTTGATGGACATGACGTGCTACCATCAATTAAACAAAAATTGCATTTGTTTTTAGTGTTATTCTATTCACTTAGCTGTTTCTTTTTTCTTAACAAATCCGTATATTTCGCTTCTAGTAATTGCTTTTCTTCTTCCTTTCTTACAACAGATAATTTGCTAATCGTCTCCGCTAACTCCATTTCAATTGCCAGTAAACTGGTTTCTTTATCTTGTTTTGTGACAGATGTTTTCGTTGCATTCAAATGGTCAATATCTTTTAAAACAGCCTTATTGTTTTCAATAATAAGGACGTGAGTTGCCAATTCTTTCACGAAATAACGGTCATGAGTAACAAAGACAATCGTTCCAGGATAAGCTTTTAACACCTTTTGCAGTGCTTCTTTTGTTTGAATATCTAAATAATTTGTCGGTTCATCGAGTAATAGAACATTGTAGTTTCCTAAAAATATTTTTGCTAATGCTGTTTTAACTCGTTCTCCTCCACTTAACATGTATACTTTTTTATGGACATCTTCTCGCTTGAAAAGCAGTCTAGATAAAATTGTTCGAATAAATTGCTCCGTGTAATTACTCGTTTCTTTTACGTTTTCTAATATCGTCTTGTTTTCATCAAGATTTTCTAGTTGTTGATGAAAAAAGCCTATTCTTACTGGTTTCGCAACTGATATTCCCTCGTGCCCTCTTGCAATCATGTTTAATAATGTTGATTTTCCAACACCATTGTTTCCTATTAGTGCTACTTTTGAACCTGGTTTAATCACGCCATTCAATTGACTAAATAATATGCGCTCTCCCACTTTGGCACTTACTTGTTGAAACGAAATAGCTATTTTACTATGAATTCGATTAAAGCCATTAATATCAAAGATGATATCTTCTTCTGTTTTTGGCTTTTCCTTTTTTTCAAGTTGGTCAATTCTAGATCGAATAGACTTTACCTTTTTATCTAATTTAGCACTTTTTTTACCAATAACACTTTTATACCGTTTTGCTTCCGAATTCCCCATATTATTTGGTGCTTTTTTAAAAGACTTTTGACTAATGTTAAGTGCTGCCTGCTCTAGACGTTGTTTTTCCTTCCTATATTGTTCATATTCAAACCTTTGTCTATCTTTCATATGTTGCTTTTGTTCAAGGTAATTACGATAGTTCCCCTCATAACAGTGAATACGTCCACTATCTACTTCCCAAATTGAAGTACAAACTTGATTAAGGAGTTCCTGATCATGAGAAATAATAACGATGCTCCCATCGAATTCTTTCAGTTCCTTTTCAAGTTTTTCTATCCCTTGAACATCCAAATGACTAGTTGGTTCATCTGCAATAATTAGTTTTGCGTCAGAAGCAAAAGCTGATGCTATTTTCTTTCTCGTTTCTTCTCCCCCACTAAGTGAATGATGCTCCCCTTGAGGAATACCCCAATGATTTTTAAAATTCGAAGCAATTTCGCTTGTTTCTAGAACTTCAAGCTGTGGAATAAAAGAAAATGGGCAAAATATTTTTACAGTTCCTCTATCAGGCTCAAGTTCATTCGCTAATATTTTCACCAAAGTTGATTTTCCTTCACCATTCTTGCCGACGATTCCGATTCTCTCACCATGAAACACTTGGAGTTGATGAGTCTTTATAATTAAACGGTCTCCATAATATTTTTCAATGTTATTCGCTTCTAACAGTAACATAAGAAAATCCTCCTTAGGTTTCTAACGAGGATTAGATGTAGCATTTAGGCATACAGAAATAAACTCCCTTTTTCATAACAGATTCATGAAATAAAGGGCGTAAATCATTTATAAAAATATAGTACCTAAAAATGTACAGACTAATCCTAACTAGACAACATTTATTTTTAAAATAATGTATAAAATTAGGATTACTGTTTCAGGTAACGTCAAGAATTTTGTGTAAGGTTCTATAGAGTATCCTCAGATTATGCTTTATTTGATAATAAATTCATTTAT